>JBDUCB010000090.1:0-17712 GCA_040003695.1 bacterium | reverse complement strand
AGAAGTGACTAAGCATGTAGAGTCTTTCGGCGTTGACTCTTGGATCCGAGTTCAATTCTCGGCGCCTCCACCAATCTTTGAATTTCGGATTTCGGATTTCGAAATGTGGATTTGAAAACCGAATTTGGAACTAACCAGATCGTGAACTCTGAAATCCGCAATCCGAAATCCGCAATCCGAAATCCAAACCTTCCCATTGGCATCTTTGACAGCGGCGTCGGCGGCCTGACTGTCTATCGCGCGCTGCATGAGCGTTTGCCGGCAGAGCGCTTCGTCTATCTGGGTGACACTGCTCGTGTGCCATATGGCACCAAATCACTTTCCACGGTTGAACGCTATGGAATTGAGAACGCGAAATTTCTCGAAGCCCAGGGTATTAAACTGTTAGTAGTCGCATGCAATACTGCTTCAGCGCTGGCCCTGCCGGCCATTGGCAATGCTGTAGACATCCAGGTCGTCGGTGTTATTGAACCTGGCGCGCGCGCCGCTGTGGGAATAGCCGGCGGTAAAACAATTGCGATAATTGCTACGGAAGCCACCGTGCAAAGCGGTGCCTACGCGAAAGCAATTAACTCTATTGACCCGCAAGCGAACGTCATTGAGCGTGCTTGCCCGTTGTTCGTTCCGCTTGCGGAAGAAGGTTGGGCCAACAACGATGTGGCGCGGGCAGTCGCCGAACAATATTTGCAGGATTTGCGAGATGCGGACCTCGGAGCATTGGTTTTGGGCTGCACGCATTATCCGATCCTGCGAGATCTAATCGGCGAAACGATCGGCGATATCCCTCTAATCGATTCCGGCGCTGCGACGGCACAAGAGATACGATTGCTTTTGGAGTCAACTCAAACCGGCGCGTCGCAAACACAACGCGAACTTGAAGAGCGGCGGCTTTGCGATGATCTCGATCACTTTTACGTCACCGACGCGGCTGCACGGTTTGCAAAAGTGGCGGAAAGATTTTTGGGAACGGTGCCTTCGGTGTTGGAAGCAGTAGAAGTTTGGGGCCACGATGAGCTACGAACGTACTGACGGCCGCGCTGCTAATGAGTTGCGGCCGGTGAAAATTACACCCGGCTTTCTGCCATACGCGGAAGGGTCGGTTCTGATCGAGATGGGCCAGACGCGCGTAGTTTGTTCTGCTTCAGTCGATGAGCGGTTACCGCCGTTTCTTCGCAACAGCGGGCAAGGCTGGATCACGGCTGAATATTCAATGCTGCCGCGCGCTACACAACAACGAACTTCCCGCGAGATCGGGCGCGGTGGTCCATCAGGCCGCACGCATGAAATTCAGCGCTTGATCGGGCGCAGTGTTAGAGCGGCAGCCAACATGCGCTGGCTTGGCGAGCGCACGATTACGCTTGACTGCGACGTGTTGCAAGCTGACGGTGGCACTCGCACCGCGGCTATCACCGGCGCGTACGTAGCTTTTGCTTTAGCTGTCAACCGGCTATTGGTGGCGGGAAAAATTCAACGTAACATTATCACCAACGAAGTGGCCGCCATCAGCGTTGGCATCGTGGAAAACACGCCGCTGCTCGATCTGAAGTACGACGAAGACTCGAGAGCGGAAGTTGATATGAATGTAGTTTGTACCGGCGATGGACGCTTCATCGAGGTCCAGGGAACGGCCGAACGCGAACCATTTTCCCGCGAGCAAATGGACAGTTTACTGGCGCTGGCGACAAACGGTCTGGAATCTTTAGTGGCAATACAGCGCGAGGCCATAGTCCAGGCAAAAGGCTGATTAATGGCGGCTACCGACGGTTACCAGACAACGATGGCACACTATTACGGCATCCGAACGCTTGAGACAAACTGCTATTGGCAAATGGATGCCGACGCCTTCGAACCACCTCAAACAAACGATAGAGCGGAGATGTACCAAATGAAACACTTGACGTCTTTTGCGGTCTTGATCCTGCTCGTCGCGGGTGCTTCGACCGTGCTCGCCCAGGATGCGCACACCAGTGACCAAGTCGATTACTCGATCGAGCTACCATCCAGTCTTTGGCGTTTAATCTCGGAACCCGACTCCATGCACGAGCGTGCCGAGTTTGTGTATGGCGATCGCATGGATGGTTACCTGCAAATTCGCAAAGAGATCGTTGACGCCGGCACTTCACCTTCAGACGTCGCCCGACGCGATCAGGAGCAGAAGCTGAGATATATTCCCGGATTTGTGGAGGGCAAACAGGAGCCGTTTTCCGGGCGACTTAGCGGAGTGACAGCTTCGTACGAGTTTACGAAGGCGGGCAAACCAATGATGGGCAGAATCTATTACCTGCAGGCGGACAATCGCACCATCTACGCTTTGCGCTTTACGGGCCTGCGCGACAAACTTGCTCGTATCCGCAATCAGACAGATTCGATCGCACGCAGTTTCAAGTTAAAGTAGTCACGGTTTGAATCGTAGATTATTAGTGGGCCGCCGGTGAATCAGCATTGGCGGCCTTTTTGTGTAGAGCAAACTTTAGTTTGCGACGTCACTTGTTAACTCAGATTGAAACCATTTTTATTCAACTAATCGCAAACTAACAGTTTGCGCTACAGTCGATCAGTTTGCGCCACTAACAATCATCCAGCGTTACAATCCAAAACGAGATGAAACTCAAGCTGGCGCCAGGGTTGTCAATCAAAAAATCACCCATTGAAGGTAAGGGATGTTTTGCGACCACTACCTTCAGTTCGAGGCGAAAGATAGCGGAGTATGCCGGCCAAAAGATCACGAACGCCGAGGCGAATCGCAGAGCTTCGCGGCGCAAGTTACGCATCTGCGCAATCAACAATCGCTGGAGTCTGGATGGCAGCCGCGGAGGCAATGGCACGCATTACATCAATCATTCATGCCAACCGAATGCTTTCATGAAGATTCTCTACGGCCATATTCTTTTCATCGCATTGCGTGACATTCGTCCCGGTGAGGAAGTCACGATCGACTACGAGTCGACTCTCCACTCCAATAAAAAACGATGCATTTGTGGCGCAGCTTCTTGCCGCGGCACCATCAACAATCCAAAAGTTAAGTACTAGCCGCGGATTAACGCGGATGATACAAATCTGCACAAGTCTTTACCAGCTTGCACTTTTTGTTTCTGATCAGATCCGCGGTTATTCGCGAAAATCCGCGGCTAGTCTAAAGTCTTGGTAGAGTGAAACTGAACTTGGATCCGCGACCAACTTCCGACTCAAGACCAACGGTGCCACCGTGTTGTTCGACCACTTCACGAACGAACGATAACCCCAGACCAGTAGACTCCTCGTCTTTTTCCTGACCCTCGCGCACCACGCGGTAAAACTTTTCCCACACGCGATCGCGAGCCTCCGTAGGAATTCCATAGCCGCGATCTTCGACGCTAAGTCGCACAGTCTCGGCTTCCAGAGCAGTTGAAACGGTAACGGTGGTGCGTTCAGGACTGTACTTGATTGCGTTGCTCACCAAATTTCTAACTGCTTGCGTGATCATGCCCTTATCAGCAGCAACCGGAGGAAGTTGTTGTGTAGGCTGCTCAACCAAACGAATGCGCCGCTTCTTCGCCACCGGTTGCAAGGTGGCGATGGTTTCTTTAACGACTTCATCCAGACGAAGGGGAATCTTCAAGACTTCCTGTTTGTCTTTGCGTTGCAGCTTCGTCACCGCCAGGAATGTATTGATCATTCGCGACAGTCGTTGCGACTCGTTTACGATTATCGTCACAAACTCTTTCGCTTGCTCAGGCAACTGTTCGTCAGCAGCCAATAATTCTGCGAAACCATTGATACTAGTGAGCGGTGTCCGTAGCTCATGCGACATCAAGGAAATCATGTCACTCTTCAGTTGCTCGTATTCTTTGATTCGGGTGAGGTCCTTGACGACGACAGCCAGGCAAAGTGGCTGTGGAGTTTTTTGGTTCTTCTTCGAACCGTCAAGCACGAGCGAAATGCGCAGGCCGAGCGTCTCGTTGCGTTCGGTGTTCTGAAGCTCGCTTTCATATGGCTGACCGGTTTGCAACACGCGCCGCACTGCAATGGCGGGCTCGTCAAAAACATCAGTCCGAAACTTATCCAGCAAATCGAAGATGCTGAGTTTTGTTCCATCGGCATCCATCAATCCAGCCAGTTTGCGCACCACTTCGTTTGCGTATGCGATCCGCCCGTCGAGATAAGCCAACGCCACGCCATCTTCGATTTCGGCCAGCGCGTTAATTCCAACGCGCTGCTCGAGCAGTGCACCGTTGAGCACGTAAAGAGAGTCGAGTCGTCTACGTGAGGCAGTGATGGAAAGAAAATCCAGCGTTCCTCGTTGACGTCTGCCTTTGGCTACGTGTTCGCGTTGCAGATTGCGCGCCATCTGACCACCGACGGCAAGCAGCAACCCGCGATCATCATCGTCAAATTCCTGCCCCACACGAATCAACAGCGCACCCACTGTTCGATCTTCATGCCGAAGTGGAAGTGCGATATTCATCGCCGGTTCATCTGCTGCTACTTTTTCAACCACAATCGCGCCAGTGGCAATCGCGCGTTCACATAATTTCACGCCTTCGCGCCAGGCTGAATTGCGCGCCGTCTCTGCCATGATTCTGCTGGGAGCTCGCAGACGAGCCGACGAAACCAGCCGGCCGTCAATGTCGCGACGAAAAACGACCGCTTCGGTTGGCGAAAGCACGGTGTCGAGCAGTCTTAATCCGCTAAGTAGTCTGTGATCTGCTTCATCGGAGCGAGATCCTTTGCTGAGTGAAGACGCGATCAGTTTTTGTGTTAACTCGTCGTCTTGTAGTTGCAGTCGCTTGATTTGCATCAGCGCCGCGGCGAATGAGACGGCGACGCCGAGTTGGGTAAACAAAATGTCTCGCGCAAAAAACCATGAGGCGACGAAGCTGGCAACGCCGAGGCCTAAGAGAGCACTCGCCACGTAAAGTAAAGCGCGCCGGATTCCGAAGCGATCCACTATTGTGGCAACAAGAAAGGCTGCCGCCACGATGGTGATAGCGGCGATCCAGGATTTGGAAAACAACGGCAACGACCTTTGGTTCGCCGGGTTTACGAGAAGCAAGCGTTGTAGGGGTGATAACGCTCCGCTCCACGACAACGCAAAGGCAACCGCCGCCGAGAGCACAGCAATTACGGAGTTATTCAACAGAGTTTTGAAGTAGGAAACTAGCAATGGATAAGCGGAGGTGGCGTGAAAGATGCTCGGGCTCGTGATCTTGCGAGTTAGAGCTTTGGAACCAAAGCCGACCAGATTATACATTGTTGGCAGATGGTTCGCCAGTGAAAAACTCTACATTTTGGCCGGAAAAGCTAGGATTTAAGGGAATTCAAGGCGGTTATTAGGTCTGATTCCTCGGAAAGATCAACCGTACGCAGATCCAGCAAAACATGTCGATCCGCGATACGGCTAATAACGGGAGGAGATGAAGCGCGCAGTTTACTTTCAATATCGTCCGCATTCAGTCTTTTGTGATCCAATGCTATGAGTGCCGTTAGGGGATGAACGTTTGGACCTGAACCACCTCCTACGGCTGAGTTGCCATGAATAAGTGTTGCATTCAGACCTGATGGCCCAGCCTCCTCAAAACGCTGAATAAAGCTGCGCGCTCGAGTCTCAATAGACTCAGGACTCAACGACAACATGCGTAAGGCAGGAATTTCTTCGATTGCGCCGCGTCTGTGCGCATCGAGCGTTGCTTCCAATGCTGCCAGGCACAATTTATCGGCGCGCAGAGCGCGATAAAGCGAACTTTTTCGGAGACGTTCAACAATTTCGGTGCGTCCCACAATCAACCCTGCCTGTGGTCCACCCAACAATTTGTCGCCGCTGAAAGTGACGACGTCTGCGCCTGCGGCGACAGACTCACTGATGATCGGCTCATCGCCCAGTCCATAGTTCGCAAGATCAGCGACGGCACCTGAGCCGGCATCTTCATAGAGGAACAATCCAGCTTCATGTGCCAGGGATGAAAGAGTGTCAAGCTCGGGTGAGGTGGTGAAACCAACGATGCGATAGTTTGACGGGTGAACACGCATTATCAAGCGCGTATTTTCATTTATTGCCTTGCGGTAATCCTCAAGTTTGGTGCGGTTCGTGGTGCCGACTTCGATCATGCGTGTGCCTGAGTTTTCCATCACGTCCGGTACGCGAAAGTCACCACCAATTTCAACCAGTTCACCGCGAGATACGATGGTCTCGCCGTCGTGGGCCAGCACGGTGAGAATAAGCAGCGCCGCTGAGGCGCAGTTATTTACAATCAGCGCTGCCTCCGCGCCGGTTAATTGGACCAGCAATTCTTCCGCATAACCGCCACGCTTGCCACGTTCACCCGTGCGTAGATCATACTCGAGCGTGCAGTAACCGCCTGCCTCTCTCGCAACTGCATTTCGTGCCGCCGTGGAAAGAGGAGCCCTTCCCAGGTTGGTATGTAGAATGACTCCAGTCGCATTGATCACACGCCGGCAGGCACGCCGGGCTTCACGTTCGCTCGCCAGTTGCAACTGTTGTATTGCTTCTGCAAGCAACGCCTCTTTCGATTGATTACTCAAATCGCCAGACTCGATTTGCGCGCGCATTTGATCAGCAACTTCACGAGCGATAGACCTCAGTCGCTCAGTTCCCACAACCGCGCGAAGTTGGACCGCAGCATCGGAATGCAGTAACTGATCAATTGAAGGGATGGCACGCAAACTGGCGGTTGCTGGATTGGACATAGAGTTTAAGAATTTTCCGGTTAGTTTTGTAGAATAGCCGTTGTTTCGTTGGCTGGCAAACCGCCTTGGCCCAGACCAAATCTTCCGAAAAAGCCGCTTTGGCTACATAATTATTGACACGTCCCTTTTGAAACGCCTAGACTCAACTTAGCGCGTCGAGATCGACGCGTCCCGCCCGTTTCCGACCTCTCAAGGAGAATTACACCAGTGGCAAAGACCGATAACAAACTTTTCCGATCGCAATCAAGATCCAAGACCAAGTTCACGCTCGGGGAGTCTGAACCTTCGATCGATGAGCAATTGTCGCGACTTGAGGAAGACATTCGACGTTTGAAAATCGAGTTTGATGTCTTCTTCAACGGCGCATCCAAGCGGCCTCCGTACGATACGAAGGGTCGCGTGGAGACCATGATTAAGAGATTGGGAGACGATCGCACGTTGAATTACGCTCAACGCTATCACTATGGTTCGCTGGCCTCACGCTACAACGCCTTCCGCGATCTCTGGCGCCGTATTATGCAGGGACGTGAGGAGGGGCGCGACTCAGTCGTCGCCGCGCGGGCGCAGGCAAAGCAGCAGGCTGTTGAGGGTTTCAGGAAAGCTGATTTCGTTTGCGACGATGCGCACAAAGATGTCGAGTTGGTGAAGAATCTTTATAGTGCGTTGATCGAAGCAAAGAAAGTTTGCGGCGAGCCAATTGAAGATTTTTCCTTCCCGCGTTTTCACCGGTTAATAGCCTCACAGGCGGATGGACTCAAAGCGCGGCTGGGATGCGAAAAGGTTTCTTTCTCGATTGATGTAGAGGGTGGTCACGTGAGTTTCAAGGCGCGCGGTGAAAGAGCTTGAAGTAATTCAAACCCATTATTCGGAAACAGAAAAGGCAACCAAAAATGGTTGCCTTTCTTTTTGGCGCTTACCGGACCGGAAGACCGGAAGCGGTCAGTGGCGTTGCTAAAGCAAGCCGGGGAGACCTACATCTTGATCACTTTTTCAGCCTGTGGGCCCTTGGGACCCTGCGTCACTTCGAATTCAACTTCCTGACCCTCTTCGAGAGTCTTGAAGCCGTCTCCTTGAATGGCGCTATAGTGAACAAAGATGTCTGAAGAGCCTGGCTGTTCGATGAAACCATAACCCTTCGAATTGTTAAACCACTTGACCTTACCGGTTATTCTAGACATAACGCGAATCCTCCTAACGATTCGGTAAAACGGGGGCGAGAGCTTGGGAGCTTTCGCGCGACCTTGGTTAGAGCTTGTGAGCCGGACGCGCTTTTTGAGCGAATACCGAGGCACAATCAAAAAAAGCATGGTGAACAGCGCCTTTGGCGCAATCCATCATGCACAACTAACGGGGGCTAACTACAAAACACATTGCTGTAAAGCTTGTATCGCGAAAAACTTGGGACTAATGCAGAGGCTTTCTCTGAACGCGGCGCATACTAAGCGAAAGCAAATTCACGTGTCAAGTTAAAAAAGCCTAATGTATTGAACTAGTGAGCAGGTATTGCAATGGGTCTACCGGCTCGTCATTAATGCGAATTTCGTAGTGAAGATGCGGTCCGGTGGACCTTCCTGTCGAGCCTACTCGGCCAATAAACTGACTGCGCTCGACCCACTGGCCCTGGGTAACATCAATATGCGAGAGATGGCCATAGCGCGTGGTCAAACCCCCACCGTGATCGATTACGATCAATTGACCATAGCCATTTTGCCAGCCAACGAAGGCAACTGTTCCACTCGCGCCAGCCACCACCGGATCACCAGGCGCTGCGTCGATATCCTGGCCTGAATGAAACTCGTAAGAACTGCCGCCAAAAGGATTCCTTCGGCCACCAAACCCGCTTTCCAACTTTCCAACCACAGGCCAAACCGAAGGCGTGTAGCCACGCTCGCGCAGGACATTTTCATAGGCGCGCATTTTACGTTCGAGCTGGCCCATTTTTCCTTCGAGCGCGGCCAAACCACGCTCGTCGAGTGGCACCGCCGGACCACCAGTTCCGGGAAGCGGTACCCCATCGTTAACAACTCCTGACTTTTCGGCCAGCTTGCGCGACGTGTCCTCGACGGCTTCAACGCGATTGTTCAGCTCATTCAATTCCAAGCGCTGCTTTTCGTTTTCCGCGCGCAAACGTTGGTTTTCCATCTCTGTGCGCAAATGCGCCGCCTGCTGTGTGAGGCCATAGAAGCCATAGAGCGATCCACCAAAAGCGGTTGCGGTAATTATCGCAAGAATTCTAAGAGATCGTTTCTCTACACAGAATCTGCGAATTTGGGCACTCGAACGGGGGGTATGAGCGATTATAAACGCGTAAAAGCTGTCGTCTCTGGCCATCTGAGGTGTCTCCGGTCGCGTCGGCGCAAAAGCCAAATGCGCGGCGCGCCTGTAAAAGGCACAGTCTTCAAAAAGCGACTTGTGCGGGGCTTAATTCTTTTACGAGGTTTTTTTGACCCTGCTTGAAGGTTGCAGCGGACGAAGAAACCCAATATATCTGAGTGAAAACCGTCCGGCCGGTGCTGCAAGTAGGGCGACCCTATCACAGCGCCAAAGCACATTGCAAACAGGGAACTGGGGAGTTTTGGGCTAGGTAAGTTCGGTTTCTCGCTTGCGGCGGAAACGATCGCGGATGACAAAAAAGACGATCAGCGAGAGAACTGACAGAAAAATTATGATGACAGCAAGCTTGATGGCGGCGAGCAAGACGCTGCCGAGTGCGAGGATTTGTCCAAACAGGGTCACGGCCAACAGCACCAGTGCCATACCACCTGCGATCGCCTTAAGAACTATTGCCATTTAAAAATGCCTCAGTGCTTCGTCAGTTATGAACTCCGTTTGAACGGAATGGTCTCGACGACCTTTCGACCTAGTTGCGTGGTTTCACCAGTTCGAAACGTGGGGGACTCGATCGCGTTTGAAACAACCGACGGCGGTGGGCGTCTTGAATCAAAGCGAACGATTCTTCCGTTTGTGCCGCGTCCTCGGAGGTAGTCGAAAAGCAGGTAAGCACCAAGTGCTACCAACGCAACGGGAAGCAATTGTCGCACCGGCAACTGCACGCCCAGAAGTGTATGGAGCAGGAAGAGTGTGCCGATTACAATCAACGTCAAGCCCCACGCAAAGGGATTTCCGTACAAGCGGCGAGTGATGACGTCTTCCTCGGTTTCCGGTGTTAATCCGGCGCGGATCAACTGCGCCGTTCGACACGCGTCGACCGCGGCAAATAGCCACGTGCCGAAAACTCCGAGAATGAAGAATTGAACCCCCTGCGTTAGCACCGCCATCTGAAAGAAACTTGCAAAGATAGCAAAGTGGACAATCGCTTTAGCTGTTTGTCCGTTGTAAGCCGCGCCAAGGCCTGGAACAAAAGACAGGAGTGTCGCTACTACGGGCGACGTTTTTCGCAGGCCGGCAGGCGAGCCAGACGTTTGTGATTGTTGTCGCAGTAATTCGACGCCTGCGACGATACAGTCCTGACAAAATGGAAAGCCGCGAATGCGATGATCGCAAGCGGAACAAAGCCGCCGCGCACACTGATTACACTGGACGACGGCCGCATTCTTCGGATGATAGGCGCAATAAAACATTACTGACTCTTAAGGCTTGTTTTGCCGGTTCTTGGTTCCGGCTCCTGTTTGCTTCTGCTTTTCGTGCCGTTTGGATTTTCAGCAGGAGTCGGCGCCTGGCTTTGACCGCCGACAAGTTCTTTCAAACCCTTGGTAATTTTCCTTATTCCGCCATTCGAGCCGGTTGCAGCGCCTTGTTCCACCAAACGTAGACTCGCGCTATACACGCCGCTGATTGAGCCGTCCGCCGACACGGTGTTAGTCAAAACAAAAACAGCTACCAAAAGCATGGTGGCGACAGTTGCAAGTTGCGGAGAAATGATTGGATCCAGCCAAACGCGCAGCCACGACGCGATTCGCTCGCTGAGCGATGAACGAATGTCACGTGCCAGGGCCGTTTCAGAAGTGGCCTGAAGAATTCGTTCATGCAGGCCCACTGGTACTGGCTGTTCTTCGCCAACATACACGTAGCACGCGCCGATCGCGCGAACGACATCGCCGGGTAATTCTGTGCAATGTGCGCAAAGGACCGCGTGTCGTTCCCATCGATGATAAAGCCCCGCGGGAAGGAATCCGTCGAGGTAGTCCGTCAGGAATTCCTCGAAGTCTTCGCAGTTCATCGCAGTTTGCGGCATTGTGCTGACCAGGATTCGCGCCTCAAGCTCACGAGGCGCCTGAAGCGCTGCCGCGGCATTACAGGCCTGCATTGTGTTTCTTACTTCGCTTAGAAGATCATGGCAAAGTGGACAACGCATCGCGTGTTCGGCAAACGTTTTATGCACCTCGGGAGCAAGTGTGCCGTCAAGGTAATCCGTCAGCCCATTTTCAAATTCGTTGCAAAGCATTCGTCTCTCTTTTCCGCCCCCTCAATAACCCGTGTCTCGCTTTCCCCGAGCGAAACGTTTCCTAAGCTTCACTAACAGCCAGCACTTTCATTCGCTTTAATATCTTCGCCAGTTCGATGCGGCCTCTATTTATTCTCGACTTCACTGTTCCCTCAGGTATCTTTAGCAATTCAACAATTTCCTGATAACTCAATTCCTCAATGTCGCGAAGGATGACGCAAGTACGCAGGTCTGCTGAAAGTTTATCGATGCCCGCCTGGACCTGCGCACCCAGCTCGCGACGCTCCATTTCCTGTTGTACGGATCGCGAAGAGTTGTGCAGGTGATAAGTGTGATCGGCGAGGTCGTCAGCCTGGTTATCATGCGGGGTCCGTTGGCGCTTACGATAATCGTCAATGATTAGGTTACGCGCCAACCGCATCAACCAGTTTTGCAAGTCACCTTGTCGCGCATCGTATTGATCCAGCGAGCGATAAACTCGAACAAAGACTTCCTGCGTCAAATCCTCTGCCGTATCCGAACGTGATGTAAAGCGATAAGCCAGGTTGTAGATGCGCCGCGAATAATCGTGCACAATTTCTTCCCAGGCCGCGCCGTCCCCTGCGCGACACCTGCGAACCAATTCGGCTCCTCCGTTGGCAGCCAAAACTCGTGCAGCCCTCACTTTTCTTCTACTCCACCTGACTGTGTTGCTATTCTGTTCTGCCGCCCAACCACTTTCAACCCTCTTGTCAGCGGCACATACGATACTGGGAAAGCGAAAGTTCCGATTCGACTTAGGGTATTGTAACGAATCCAGTCACCCTTGGCGTTATCCAGGCATCCCTGATCAAGCCATTCTTGCTCGACACGTTGGAAATGTTGTAGCCTTCCCGCTCGGCCCAATATCTTGTGGTTGAAGTTGCCGACCCGTCGAACGACTTTACTAATCTATTGAAATCTAAGACACGAAAATACTCAGAGTTTGCGGCACTTTGCCTGCTGGCCATAGCCATTATCTGGTGGTTTGGCAGGAAGCTTGACTGGTCGGAAGTGCGGCACGCCGTCAGCCATGCGAACCCTTACCTCCTTGGGCTCGCCGTGCTGATGATTTCTGTGGCTTATCTTTTTCGCGCCGCGCGCTGGGGGGCTTTGTTGGCTCCGCTGACGACGGCCAGCCTTAGAAATCTCTTCGTCGCGACGACTGTGGGTTTTGGCGCAGTGTTTCTTTTTGGACGCGCCGGTGAAGTTGTGCGTCCGGTTGTCTTGCCAATGCGCGAACCGCGTGTTCGTCCCGCTGCTTCGTTCGTAACGATTATGATCGAGCGGATCTATGATTCCATTGCGGTGATCGTACTTTTTGCGGCGAATCTATTGTGGTTTAGGCCACCTGTGATTCTCGCCGGAAATCTCACGCGCATTCGGGCGGTCGGAATCGGATTGCTTATCGTTGCAGTGGCGGGAGTGTTTGGGCTAACGCAATTCAGAAAACGATCTGAGGTTGCAATTGCGTGGCTACGAACGTTCCTTGAGAAGCGACGTTTTGTACCGGCTGCGGTAACTAAAGCTGTTCTGAGTATTCTTGAACAACTCGCAAAAGCCTTGCGTGTGCTTGTGGATGCGCGTGAGCTTGCAGTCACAGTTGGCTGGACCGCATTGGTTTGGTTGGGCATTGCATTCGCAAACTTGCTTGTGTTGCGCGCCTTCGGTTTGCCATTCGGGTTTTCGGAAACGATTTTTGTGCTTGGCTGGTCGTTGGTTGGCTCCCTAGTGCCAACTCCAGGAGGCGCGGCCGGAGCTTTTCATGCCGCAACGGCGGCAGGTTTGTTATTCCTGGGCGTAACAAGAGAGATGGCGGCGGCGATCTCAATTGTTATGCATTTAGTTGATTTCGGTCCGGCGGTCATTTTCGGTTTTCTTTATTTTGTTCGCGGCGACATCAGTGTTTCCCGGCTGCGTTCGCTGACTTCTACTGAAGCTGTCGAGCACGCCGTAGAGGATGAGCCAATATTGTCTGATGACATTTTCGGGCAAAGAAACTTGAAGTCAGCAGCAATTAAGGATTGAACGAAACTGCTTTGAAATCCACCCTCGAGGGTTAACGCGATGAAATGTCCATTCTGCGGTCATCTGGAAGACAAGGTGGTTGATTCGCGCGAGTCACGCGAGGGCGAGGCCATTCGCAGACGCCGCGAATGCTTGCGGTGCGAGCGAAGGTTCACGTCTTACGAACGCATCGATGAAATTCCCTACATGGTCATCAAGAAAGACGGCCGGCGAGAGCCGTTCGATCGCAACAAGGTAATGGCAGGCCTGCTACGCGCTTGCGAAAAAAGACCGGTTCCTTCCTCAAAGCTTGAATCCATCGTCAACGCCATCGAGAAGTATGTGCAGGAATCGTCGGAGCGCGAAAGACCAACGAGCAAAATCGGCGAGATGATCATGCGACGGTTGAAAGAACTGGATAAAGTTGCTTACGTTCGCTTCGCTTCAGTGTATCTTGAGTTTGAAGATGTTTCCGAGTTTATGACTGAGCTGAAACATCTGGTGCGGACGCGCAATCAGGCGGGCAGAAAGAGTTAGAGCAATTGAAGTACGGTTCCAGAATGATCAAGACGGCTCGCGCAACCGGCCTGGAACGGCTCGAACTTCAGCGACTACGCGATCGCGTCGGCAGACTGTTTGCTGCTTTGCAGGAAGCGACGGTCGCTGAGGATCCGCTGGCTTCAGAAAGCTGGGCGCCGCCCGTGGATCTCTGCGAAACGGTTGATGCGATCGTCGTGTGCGTCGAACTGCCCGGCCTGACGGCAGAGCAAATCAAAGTTGGCGCCACTAATACGCAGCTAAGGATTTGGGGTGAGAAAAAGCGGCGCATGCCACGCAATCGCATCCTGTCGCATCTCTGTTCGGAGCGCAGTTTTGGCAAGTTTTGCCGCATTGTGCCAATGCGTTGGACGGTCAGCGTTCAGGATGCAGAAGCATTGATTGATAACGGCATGCTAATAGTTCGACTGCCAAAAATCGAGGACCGGCGTGGAGTCGAGTTTAAGATACCGGTGAAGGATGGAGTTAAATAGCAAGGTCTAGGAACCAATGAAAAAAGAGCAAGCCAACTTGAATACAACGCCTATTGTGAAGGAAACAGATTTGGTCGAAGACATTGAAGCGGCCGATACCGCGCAGGAGCTGCAGATTCCGGATGATTTGCCCGTTTTGCCATTGCGCGACATCGTGATTTATCCCTTCATGATCGTGCCACTTTTTGTTTCGCGCGAAAAATCGATCAAGGCAGTTGATGAAGCGCTGGGCGAGAACCGCATGATTCTGCTCGCTTCACAAAGGGATCTCGATAAGGAAGAGCCAACGGCGGAAGACTTGTACAAGGTCGGCACTGCCGCTGTCATCATGCGTATGTTGAAATTGCCTGATGGCCGGATTCGCATTTTGGTCCAGGGTCTCGCCAGGGCCGAAATTGAATCAGTTGACACGACTGGACCGTACATTCGCTCCCGAGTGCGCGTAATGCAGGAAGTTTTGCCGCCGGAGCGTTCACTCGAAGTCGAAGCGCTGGTGAGAAACGTGCGCGGGTCGATGGAAAAAGCCATCAATCTTGGTAAGAACATTTCACCCGAAGTTATGGCGATTATCGCCAATCTGGATGACGCCGGGCGGCTGGCGGATCTTTCAGCCTCAAACCTCGAGCTTAAAGTCGAAGATGCACAGTCTGTTTTAGACATTGCCGATACCACCGCGCGACTGCGACGAGTTAACGACTTGCTGAATAAAGAGATTGAAGTGTTGACGGTGCAGCAGGAAATCAACACACAGGCGCGCGCTGACATCGATCGGTCGCAACGCGAGTTCTATCTCCGCCAGCAGATGAAGGCAATTCAAAGCGAACTCGGCGAGGGCAATGAGCTGGCTGAAGAGGTGGCGCAGTTCAGGGAAAAAATTGAAACAGCGAACATGCCGAAGCCGGCAGAAGAAGAAGCGCTGAGACAATTAAAGAAACTTGAACGAATGCACCCGGATGCTGCCGAAACTGCAACGCTACGAAATTGGATGGAGATCATGACTGATCTGCCATGGTCCAAGTCCTCGGAAGATAATCTTGATCTGCAGAAGGCTGAAAAGATCCTAAATGAAGATCACTATGGACTGGAAAAGGTTAAGGACCGAATTATCGAAGCTTTGGCGGTAAGAAAACTAAAGGAGAAACCGAAAGGTCCAATCCTTTGTCTCGTTGGTCCCCCAGGTGTTGGCAAAACGTCGCTGGGCCGTTCAATTGCCCGCGCCCTCGACCGAAAGTTTGTGCGTTTGTCGCTGGGTGGCGTTCACGACGAAGCTGAGATACGAGGGCATCGCCGCACGTATGTCGGAGCCATGCCCGGTCGCGTGATTCAGGCGATTCAGCAAGCAGGCACCAACAATCCGCTAATCATGCTCGACGAAGTAGACAAAGTCGGCGCTGACTTTCGTGGCGATCCATCTTCTGCTTTGCTTGAAGTGCTTGATCCCGAACAGAACTATAGCTTTCGCGATAATTATCTGGGTGTTACGTTTGATTTATCCAATGTTATCTTCATGACTACTGCAAACATACTCGACACCATTCAACCGCCGCTGCGCGATCGCATGGAAATTATCCGCCTGGCCGGTTACACAGAAGAGGAAAAGCGCGAGATCGCGCGCCGCCATCTAATGCCGAAGCAGATGGACGAAAACGGTATATCCGCAAAGGATGTGCATATTTCAAAGACCGCGGTAACCGCGATTATTCAACAGTACACGCAGGAGGCGGGCCTGCGACAACTGGAACGAGAAATTGGTCGCATCTGTCGAAAAGTTGCGCGCCGCATAGCCGAAGGACACAAGGGTTCAATCCGCGTATCGCTCAAGAACATTCACGAATTCCTTGGTGCGCCAAAAGTAATTCCTGAGGAAGTGCTTAAAAAGGATCAAATCGGAGTCGCAACTGGCCTTGCCTGGACCGCCGTGGGCGGCGACGTCCTTTTTATTGAGGCCCTCCGAATGAAGGGAAAAGGCAATCTGGTTTTGACCGGCCAACTCGGTGAGGTAATGCGCGAGTCGGCACAGGCGGCCTACTCGTACGCAAAGTCTCGTGCGAAGGAACTCGAAATCAACGAAGAAGATTTCAATACTTACGATCTGCACATTCACATTCCGGAAGGCGCCATTCCCAAAGATGGTCCATCAGCCGGAATTACGCTCGCGACCGCAATGGTCTCAGCGCTTTCTCTGCGGCCGGTGCGCAAAGATGTCGCCATGACCGGGGAGATTACTTTGCGCGGTAACGTCCTTCCGGTGGGCGGAGTCAAAGAAAAAGTTCTGGCGGCTCGACGTGCACGCGTCTCAACAATCATTCTCCCGCAACAAAATCGACGTGACCTGGATGAGGTACCAAAAGAGCCCTTCAAAGACATCCGTTTCGTGTTTGTTGACAACATGCGGCAAGTCTTTCGGGAGGCCCTGAAAGAGAAGGTTACACCTCCGGTTTCCTCCAGCCCACGGCCGCAACGCTTGCCACAGGCAGCGGTTGCCAGACCGGTTTAATAAGCCCATTTTGAGAATGGTTTCAATGCGGTCATTTTCGTTATGTTTCGTGAAGTTCTGTACAACTTTCCGGGATGCTTTGGAATCTTAAATTCGTCCGATAACGCTGATTAGCCCGACATTATTAACGATTAGATTTACCCAGGAGAATTGGCACAATGAGTTTTAAGAAGTTTCCCCAAACCCAAATCGCCGCGTTTTTGTTGATTCTGGCGGTATCCGCAGTTTCGTTTGCAAAACGACATTCAGACCCTGCTTTTTCCAACATCAAGATCAGAAATTTCGGTCAAATGGACCAACGTTTTTACCGTGGCGCGCAGCCGAATGAAGAGGATTACAAAGATCTGCAAGGACTAGGCATCAAGACCGTGATTGATCTGCAGTCTGATCCCGAGTCTTACGAAAAGCGTGACGTCGAAGCACTCGGAATGCGTTATATCAACATTCCGATGAGTGACTCGGATTATCCGAGAACTGAACAGGTCAATCAATTCTTGAAACTCGTTGACAATCCTTCTACTGGAAAGTTCTTTGTACACTGTGCTGGTGGCCGCCATCGCACGGGCGTGATGGGCGCGGTTTATCGCTTCAGCCACTATCACTGGAACTTTGATCAGGTTTATGCCGAGATGAAAGACTATGATTTCTACACTCGGTTTGGTCATGGAAAATTAAAAGACTTCGTTCAGGACTACGTGCAGTCGCAAGACAATACCGCTAGCAGCGCGACGACTGTAACTAAGTAAGCCAACTTTCAGTTCAACAAAAAAGGCCGCTCAACTCGAGCGGCCTTTTTGTTTGTGCGCAACCGAAGTTATTGGTACATGTATGCCAAGCTCTTCTTCTGTTCCCATTCGATGCTGTCAACGTTTGCTGAATCGCGCGTCAAAATCTCTTCGCTAAGCGCATCGGTTGTAACGATCGGACTGATGTCCACCGAATAGACCAAACTTCCCATCGGTGTGGCCGTGCTTTCCGGACTGATACCGCGCAGCTCTGAATCAAAACCGTAACTGCCAAAGATCTCACGTAAGATTCCCTGTG
Source organism: bacterium (assembly GCA_040003695.1). Taxonomy (GTDB): domain Bacteria; phylum Acidobacteriota; class Blastocatellia; order Pyrinomonadales; family Pyrinomonadaceae; genus PSRF01. Next base: position 26 of record JBDUCB010000090.1, on the reverse strand, counting down.
TTGCAATCACGTTTTTGCTCGTAACC
>JBDUCB010000229.1:0-5248 GCA_040003695.1 bacterium | reverse complement strand
GCTTTGCTAAGAACTTCGCACAGGCGATTCCGCTGCGCGCCGCTCCCATTACCAAAACTTTCTTGCCGTTCAGTTCCAAACAAACTCACGTCCTCTATTGAATGCATGACCCACCCGCTACCGCGTGGTGGTACTGACCTCATCGGCCACCGCTCACAGTTCCTGGGGTGGCAGTGCCGACTGCTGCTGCCGTCTGCAGAGTGCTCAGCGCAACTTCAGCGTCGACAGACTCAACAATGCAAACAGGATCGCCAGAATCAAGAAGCGAAAGACGATCTTCGACTCCTTCCAATCCTGCATTTCAAAGTGGTGATGAAGCGGCGTCATCTTAAACATGCGCCGGCCAGTGCCCGTTGTGCGCTTAGTCATCTTGAAGACGCCTACTTGCAACACCACTGAAAGCGCTTCGATCACAAACACGCCGCCGACCATCAACAGCATGAATTCCTGTTTGGTCAACACCGCCACTGTGCCCAGGGCGCCGCCGATTGCGAGGCTGCCAACATCGCCCATAAAGACTTCTGCCGGCGGGGCGTTGTACCAAAGGAAGCCAAGACTCGCCCCCGCCATGGCGCCGCAGAAGACCGTTAACTCTGCGGCTTCGGGCCGGTGTGTTAATTCCAAATACTTGGCCCAACGCGCATCGCTGCTGAGATAAGTGAGCGCCGTCAGCGCGGTCATCGCGATGAACGTTACGCTTATGGCCAGGCCGTCCAGACCGTCCGTCAAATTCACGCCGTTCGAAAATCCGAGCAGAACAATAACGATAAAGAACAAGTAAAGAACCGGTCCGATGAAACTAATGCCATTTGGCGCCGCCGTAGCTTTGATGAATGGAATGCTGACGTTCCATGAATAATCACTCGCAAAATATTTAGTTAAAATGAAGAGCACTATCCAAACACCGATTGCAATTAGCAACTGCCCCGCCAACTTCTGCTTACCGGTAAGACCAAGGCTGCGCTGCTTCGCCATCTTGTAGTAGTCGTCTGCAAAGCCGATGGCGCCAAACAGCAACGTCGCGATTACAACCGTCCAGACATAAACACTGGATAATTGCGCCCACAGCAAAGTGGAAACTATTACCGAACCAACAATGAGTACGCCTCCCATCGTCGGCGTGCCGCGCTTGGCCATGTGGCCCTGCGGCCCTTCTTCGCGAATTTGTTGCCCGATGTTCCATTTTCGTAAGCCTTCGATCAGTTTGCCGCCAAAGAAAAGCGACAACAGCAGTGCGGTGATCGAGGCATAGGCTGTGCGAAAAGTAACGTACTGAAAAACATTAAGCGCCTTGACGACATACCAGTCTTTCTCCTTGAAGTGGTTATAAAAAAGTTCGTATAAAACGTAATAGATCATCTTTTAAGCGGCCTTCACACTTGCGAGTCTGAACCGGCAAGCGGAAATCGATCTCGAATAGCGCCAACTACCTTGTCGGTAGCAACGCCGCGCGAGCCCTTAATTAGAACGAGATCGCCTTCCCTGATCTCAGCAACAATAGCGCGCGCTGCTTCATTTGAATCTGCGAAGAACCTTGTTTCTTTCAGGCCAGCTTCGTTCGCGCCCGCTATGAATTCAGCCGCCAGTCCACGTACACCCCACAGAACATCGATGCCTGCTCGCGCTATTTCCTGCCCTGCTTCCCGATGCAGTAACGCGGCCTCGGGGCCGAGTTCCAGCATCTCGCCGGCAATTACAATGCGTCGCGACGATTGCGTTCCCGCTTCGGTTATGGTGCGCACCATGTTTACCAGCGAGCGCGGGTTCGAATTGTACGAGTCATCAACAACTCGGAATCCGGCGGCGAAATCGAGCACCTCACCCCGCATGCGTGGAATTTTCGCGCTACTCAACGCGGCCGCAATCTGTTCAGGTTTTACCTCAAAAGACGTTGCGACGGCAGCTGCCGCCAGCGCATTCATTAAGTTGTGCCGGCCGCTCATCGGCAACCTCGCCGGCGAATCTCCCAACGGGGTTTGCAAACGAAAACTAATCATCCCGAGGTGACCTGCGTCGATCTCTTTCGCAGTGACGTCAGCTTTGTTTTCGATACCGAATGTTACGGCGCGCCCCTGATGCTTTTCGCGCATTCTCATGACCAGTTCGTCGTCCGCATTTAAGACTGCGATGCCGTCAGGCTTGAGAGCCTCAATCAGCTCCGCTTTTGCCGCCGCAATGTTTTCAATGGTCCCCAGATATTCGAGATGCACCGCCGCTATCATCAACTCGACCGCGACATCGGGCGGCGTAATCTCGCAGAGTCTTCGAATCTCATGCGTCGGCGAAGACATTCCCATTTCGAGCACGGCCACATCAAAGTGTTCCGGCGCGCGGCCCTCGCTCACCATATGCAACACTGAAAGCGGCAAGCCGAGACCATTGTTGTAGTTCTTCTCGCTCTTCAAAACGCTCCTGCCGCTATGATTCAAAAGATGCGCAGTCAATTCCTTGGCAGTAGTTTTCCCAGCGCTACCCGTAATCGCTACAACCGGTTTTCCCCAACGCTCGTAAACGCGATGGGCCAGTGTCTGCAACGCTACGATCGCGTCATCAACCAACAACAGGCGATCCTTCAACTGCAGCAGCTTCATGTCGTCGCGCACTCGATCTGCGCGAGCGATAGCGGCTACCGCGCCGTTCGCCAGCGCATCGTCGATGTATTGGTGCGCGTCGGCAAAACTGCCGTTAAAGCCGGCGCGGGCGTAGTCTTCCTGCGATAGCGCAAAGAAAAGCTCACCCGCGCCAACTGATCGCGAGTCAATCGAAAAGTCTTTAATTTCTTTGTCAAACAACTCGGCGCTTGCACCTTCCGCGTTTGCGCCCATCAAAAGCGATGCTTCACCAACATTCACCTTATGCCAACCTCGAGGCTGCCCAGGCCCGGCAACATTTCGTGCGTGTTGCTGCCGCCATCCCGCACCGCCGAACTCAATTCAGCACTCAAAATCGATTCTCTCATTGCTTGCTCATCCTCGAGAAATGTCGCCTTCGGTGAGTAAGAATCTTCATCTGATTCGCGATTGGCTGATGGCTTCTGCATAAAACGGCCGACCCGCAATCGTTTTCGGCAGGCAGTTACTCTTTCCCTAGTTCATTCCAGGCAAGATCTTTCCTCAGTGTTCGTTGGGGGAACATGTCATTGGCTCCCTGAAAATTTAGAAGTTAACTTCTCCGTTTCTAAATTGATCGCTTCAGTCAGGTCGACCGAAATCTACATAAATGGTTTGGCCCGATTGCAACTCCGTTCCCGGCTCAGGCGTTTGCTTTATTACGCGGCCTTCGCCGTGGGCTTCGAGTTGCAGACCGAGTTGCGAACATGTACGTGCAACATCACGCACACTGCGACTGCGTAAGTCTGGCATCAACATCGCCTTGTTAGTTGAAATCGCGTAAACAACTTCACCGCTGTTAGCTTTTGAGACCGTTTTGGGCAATGTTGCCGCAGCGCTGGCGCGTTTCTCCTGTTCGATTTGATTTTGTAGTTGAGCGTCCTGGGCAGGCGCTTCCCGCACGCTAGCGACTAACTCATTTGCGTTTTTGAAATCAGTGTCGGGCATCACGCCCATCTCAGGCAGGATCTGTTCGGCAATCTGGCGAAACACTGGCGCTGCCACGTCGCCGCCGTGATAAGGCCCGGCTGGTTCATCAATTACCACAATGATGACTACTGCCGGATCGTTGACGGGCGCGAAGCCAACAAACGATGCGACGTATTTTGTGCTCGAATACCTCTTCGTTTGCGGATCGACCTTTTGTGCCGTTCCTGTTTTGCCGGCGGCTGTATAACCGTCCAGTTGCGCCTTCTTTGCAGTGCCGTTTAGCGTCACGCTTTCCAACATTCCACGTAACGCTTTCGCAGTCTCTTTGCGGATTACTCGATGCTGTTCCGGGTTGGGCCGATAGACACTCGTGCCTGTCGCCGATCGAATCTCACGAACCACGTGCGGCGCGATCCGCACTCCATCGTTGGCCAGCGCGCCAAACGCGGCCGCCACCTGCACCGGCGTCACGCCAACTTCCTGGCCAATCGCTATCGAGCCTATAGAGGAAGGAAGCCAGCGACTAACGGGACGAATCATGCCGGCTGACTCGCCCGGTAACTCAATTCCGGTCCGCGAGCCAAAACCAAAGCGCGTGATGTACTCGTACATCGTGGGGTCGCCCAGGCGCAGCCCGAGTTTAATCGCAGCCACATTGCTGGATTTTGCAAGCGCCTCAGTCAACGTCAGATCTCCGAACGGCTGATGGTCGTGAATAACGCGCTTGCTGACTGTGATCGAGCCCCCCTGGCAATCGATGTGGTCGTCCGGTTTGGCGAGTCCCTTCTCGATGGCGGCGGAGTAAGCGACAATCTTAAATGTCGATCCCGGTTCATAAATATTTTGCAGTGCCCGGTTGGCGCGAGCAGCGGGCCGCGCCGCGCCGACGTTGTTCGGATCAAACGTGGGAGCATTTGCTAACGCCAGAATCTCTCCGGTATGCGGATCCATAACAATTGCGGTGCCTGACTTTGCATGCGACTCAGCCACTGCTGATGTCAGGGCCGCTTCCGCTTTGTACTGAATTGTTTGATCGATCGTCAGCACTATCGTCTGGCCTGGCCGTCCGGGAATTTCTGTGCTTTCGTAAGCGAAACCGAGCGAGTCTTTCTCGATAAACAATTTGCCTGGCTCGCCAAAAATCTTTTCGTTGAATGCCTGCTCAATACCCGCGAGTCCGTTGCCATCGAGGCCAACAAAGCCAAGCACATTCGCCGCCAACGGTCCATTTGGATAAAAACGCTTTGGCTCTTTGCGCATGTGCACGCCGGGAAGTTCCATCGCTTCCAACGCCTGCGCCTGATCAGGAGCTATCCGGCGGGCAATCCACAGAAAACCGCGGCCATTTTTTCTTGCCTCGAGGATCTGGCCGGCCAGTTCCTTCTGGTTCAAACCGAGGACCGAAGAAAGACTGTCTGCCGTGCAATCGATCTCGCCCAGGGTCTGCGCTTCAGTTTCTTTCTTCTCCGTCTTGAACTCGTCGGGGGCGACAAACACCGATGGCGTGTCGATGGTGCGCGCTAGTTCGCGCTCACGACGATCCAGCACCGGCCCCCGCTGTGGCGCAGTTTCAATCGCGTCCTGCTGTTGTCTGTGTGCCCGCTCGACCAGTCGGTCGTGACTTGAGACTTGCAAGTAGACCAGTCGCGCGCTAATGCCCAGCATCCAGAAAACTACGAACGCCGCAACGAACAGCGTGCGGCGAATCG
>JBDUCB010000301.1:0-5263 GCA_040003695.1 bacterium | reverse complement strand
ACTCAGTACTCAGTACTCAGTACTCAGTACTCAGTACTCAGTGCTCAGTACTCAGTACTCAGTACTCATCACTCAGCACTTGGAATTTATCGCCCCGTAAACTTCGGCGGCCTCTTCTCGAGGAAAGCCCGCACGCCTTCGGCGCCGTCGTCGGAGTCGAAGCAGCGCATCTGCGCTTCAGTCTCGTAGCGCAGCATCTCTTCCAACTCGGTCGCGTGGCTCATGTAAATGGCCTGCTTCGCGGCGGCAATCGCCACCGCCGGCGCAGCACGCAAACGTTCCGCCAGCTTGCGTGTTTCCGCTTCCAGTTCAGAAGGAGCAACTACAAAATTAATGAGACCCAGGCGCTTTGCTTCTTCAGCGTCGATCGGGTCGCCGAGAAAAAACATTTCGCAGGCCTTATTTGGTGTGACCAGTCTTGGCAGAAAATATGTGCCGCCCCAGTCGGGATGCAAACCAACTTTCGCAAACGATTGGCTAAAGGTTGCATTGCTTGCGGCGATGCGTAGATCGCAGGCCAGCGCAAGATTGAACCCCGCGCCGAACGCCGGGCCGTTAATGGAAGCAATGACTGGCTTGTTCATATGACGAATCGCGGTGACGACGCGGCGCGCCGCGCCGAGCAGACGCGAAAACTCGTCCGCATCCCTTCGGTCAATCAAATCAGCCATGGCCGCTACGTCGCCACCGGCACAGAACCCGCGACCGGATCCGGTGATCACAACCACCTGCACAGCGCGATCGCTCCCGGCAGCCTCGAGCGCTTCCGCCAGATCCCGGCGCATGTGTCCGGCAAGCGCGTTCAACTTCTCCGGCCGGTTGAGCGTAATCGTGGTGATACCGTTGTCTTCAGCGATGTCGATTTGTTCGTACATAAGAGCGGTAAATGGTAAATCGTAAATGGTAAATAGTTAATACACTGATGAGTGAATGGTAATCCGCAATGCGCATGTTCTTACCATTCACTATGTACCATTTACTATTTACCCTTAAAGATCGGGTTGCGTTTGTTCACGTAAGCATCCAGTCCTTCTTTTGCATCTTGCGACTGAAAAAGTTGTTGTTGCAGTTCGCGCTCGAGGGCGAGTGCTGATTCAAACGGTATTTCAGCGCCGGTCTGCACGCTGCGTTTGATTCTTCCAACTGCGGCGGCCGCCTTTCCCGGCGTTGTAAACTTCTGTGCGTAAGCAACGACGTCTTGCGCAAACTGCTCGCCGTTTTCTGCATCCAGTATCTGATTCACGAGGCCCAGCTCCAGACCTCGCTCGAAGTCAAATAGTTCGCCAGTTGCCATTAATTCGATCGCCTTCGACTTGCCGACCAGGCGCGTCAATCGTTGCGTTCCTCCGGTGCCTGGCAGGACGCCGAGTGAAACCTCGGGCAGCCCCATCTTGCCGGCGCCGCGGCGCGCGATGCGAATGTCGGCGGCCAGCGCAACTTCCAGCCCGCCACCGACGCAATGACCGTTAATGGCCGCGATAACGAGTTTTGGTGTCTGCTCCAGGCGCGACAAGGTTTCGTTTGCGTGCAAGCAGAAATAGTATTTGAAAGTCGGCGTGACGTCGGCGAGCATCTGGATGTTTGCGCCGGCGGAAAAAAACTTCTCGCCATTTCCGGTGATCACAATCACCTGAACACTTTCGTCCATGCGTGCGGTCAGGATCGCGCTGTCGAGCGACTGCATCATTTCATACGAGTAAGTATTGGCTGGCGGATCGTTGAGTGTTAGAAACGCAATGCCATTTTCCGCTCGATACTGGACCAACTCGCTCGAGTTTGTTTTCACCTGCGCTTCGGCTTCCGCCATCTTAAACCTCTCCTAAACTTATTTACCCTCTGCGTCAGAAAAGACGGGGACAGACTGGAAAGTCTGTCCTACTTACTTGAACCGCGCCAAACACTCATTGGTTGCGCAATTGTTTGCGGCGCAAAGTGTAGTGCTTCCCGCGTCGAACCGGCAATGAATCCCTGCAGGAACAAACGCGTAATGTTCTCGACCAACTCGGACACTTTCAGTTTACCTTTCGGATCATACCAATTGTAAATCCAGTTCATCATGCCAAACAACGCGTAGGTTGCGACTGTCAGATCGACCTGAGGGCTGACGCTTTCTATCTGCTGCAATTCTTTCAGAATCCGGCGGGCGAGCTTGGTGTATTTGTCCTTCTTGGTAGAAACGTGTGCGTGCAGGTCACCCGCCAGCGATTCAGCTTCATGCGAAAGCACTTTCATCTCGGCCATGTTCGCGGCAAAGAACGACAAATGGTTTTCGATGAAGATGCGCAGGCGAGCAAGCGGATCGGATTCAACGCGAAGGCGCTCTTCAAGGCTGTCGAGCACGCGGCCGAAACAGTTGTCCTGAATGAGAAACAGAAGTTCTTCTTTGGATTTGCAGTAATGATAAAGCCCCGCCAGACTGACATTGGTTGCACGCGAGATGTCGCGCATGGTTGTCGAGTGATAACTCTTCTCAGCAAAAATGCGCGCGGCATTCCGCAGGATAAACTCCAGTTTCTGATCGTATCGGGAAATTTCGGAATTTAGACTTGCCGCCATATTAACTAACCTTAAAAAGCACTAACGCTAGAGGAATACCTCAAGATAAGAAGCTCACAAGTGGGGAAGCGTGGTTTACCCCCGCTGCTTGAATGGCGCCCAATCTGCGCGGGGGCAAGCCCCCTTCCTGACCACGAGCTTTTCTTACTTGAGTCATACTCGGTATGTCTGTGCTCATAACCTTACATATTCAAACTCGAACGGCTTGCCCTTGATGCCGGTCGCGGGCGGCGCAATCCAATTGGCAATCTTGCCTGGCTCGGTTACCGGATGCATCAAGCTGCGCACATACTCGCGATCCTCGACGCTCGGTAACCATTCGCTCTTGCGTTGTTCAAACTCCGCCTGCGAAATCAGATTGCCCTCGAGATCGAAATTGTGGCCTGCGTACTCACCCAGGTGCCGGTGAAAACGGCTGTTCGGGAGAAACAAGCGTTCGCTACGACCTTCGTCAGCCAAACTCTTGTTCCAGCGCGCCAGACCTTTCTCGCAGTCTTTTACATACTCAGTACGCAGCACTTCGTTCAGCGCATTGCGCAAAGGCACTTCTGAATCTTTGATCTGATTGTCTTCGACAACCTTCATGTTGAAGATCTGATCAGCGGCGAGGTGATCGTCATATTGTTCCTGCTCCTTGTAACGGCCTTTCAGGCCGGCCGCAAAGAAGTCTGCAGAGTTGGAACTAATCTCTCCGCCAAACAAATCGAGCGAGTAACTAAACCAGAAATTGATGTAGCGCTGAATAATATCGAGCGGAATGCCGCCGAGTTCCCGCACGTCGCCCTGGTTCATTAACTGTGCGGTGCGTTTGACTATGCGATTGATGCCGGTATCGCCGACGAACATGTGGTGCGCTTCTTCAGTCAACATAAACTGGCAGGTGCGCGCCAATGGTTCAAAACCGGATTCCGCCAACGCTGACAGTTGGTACTTGCCGTCGCGGTCAGTAAACATCGTGAAGCAGAAAAAATTTAACCAGTCGTCGCATGGTTGATTGAATGCCTCGAGAATTCGCGGTTTGTCGGGATTGCCACTGCGTCGTTCGAGCAGGGCATCAGCTTCGTCGCGACCATCACGGCCAAAATAGCGCTGGAGCAAATACACCATGGCCCACAGATGCCGGCCTTCTTCAACATTCACCTGAAACAAATTGCGGAGATCATAAAGCGACGGGCAGGTCTTGCCGAGCTCGCGTTGCTGTTCGACCGACGCCGGCTCCGTATCGCCCTGCGTCACAATGATGCGGCGCAGGGCGTTGCGGAATTCACCCGGCACTTCCTGATAAACCGGCTGGCCGTAGTTATCGCCAAAGCCAATCTTTGCATCTGGCTCGGCAGGCTTCAGAAATATTCCCCAGCGGTAATCCGGCATCTTCACGAAATCAAAGTTGGCCCAGCCGTCAGGTTCGACGCTAATGGCAGTGCGCAGATAGACGTCCTTTTGTTGAAAACCGTCGGGACCCATCTCGTTCCACCAATCGAGATAATTCGGCAGCCATTTCTCCAGCGCGCGCTGAAGCTTTTTGTCTTCGCTCAGGTTAACGTTGTTTGGAATTCGTTCGTATAAATTCATGATGTTGGTCCAATAAAATCAGTTAAGGGATCACAATCGCTCAAGGAAATAGTCGAGTTGGGAAGGCTCACAGGTTGGGAAGGGTGGTTTACCCCCGCTGCTTGGATGGCTCTCAAGTAGAGCGGGGGCAAGCCCGCCTTCCCAACCATGAGCTTCTCTACCTTGAATCATTGATCGCTTTGACTGAGAACCATTCAATGAGCGGGGGTAAGGCGGGGTCCCCATCCGGGCAGCCCGGCTGGGGTGCCAGTCCACCCTTCCTAACCTGTGAGATGTTCTTACTTGAATCATTCTCTGAGTCTCTGTGCCTGCATGGCTAAGTTCTTTTAAAGTCAAAATGTGCTTGAGTAGGCCTCCCGTAGTTCGTTAGCGCGCCTTCTGGTCCAACCGCATTGGGTCGCTGGAATATCCAATTCTGCCAAGCGGTCAAACGGCCATAGATTTTTGTGTCCATCGTTTCCGGGCCGGCGAAGCGCAACGATGCCTCCATGCCGGTCAATGCATCGGGTGACAAAGAAGTCCTTTCTTCTATGGCCACGCGGATTTCGTCTTCCCAGTCCAGATCATCCGGAGCGAACGTGATCAGACCCGCGGCTTCAGCTTCCTCCGTGAAATAAGGCTCAGTTTGAGCAAGCACGGCCTCCACCTTTTCAGGCTCAGCCAGAAAGCGGGATTGAAGGCGAGTCATGCCGTTGCTCATGGGCAGCGCGCCGCCGTTTAGTTTGCTGGCAATGATCTCAACAGACTCATCAGGATTATTCAGCATGTAACTGCGATCGGAAGCCAACAACAACTCCAGCAGATTGCCTCCGAAACAACTTCCAGGCTCGACAATCGCGAAAAAGCTCTTGGCGGTCAGATCGAGCCGGCGCAACACGCGGGCCATGTAAAGAAGAATCTCGCGCACCAGCCAGTGGTCCTTGTTTGCTTCGAGCGTCTGGTCGATCGCCACAACCTCGGTTAGGTCACCCTCGGTGCGCAGACAGACCAGGCCAATTTCCGGCTCGTTAACGCGCAAGTGAAGCAAAGCATGGTCGAGTTCTCGATAGGCCTGCAACGGCCAATACGAATCCCCGGCGCGCTCAATTTCCTCGAGGGTCAATTGCGGCCCGCATTCTGGACCACGCACCGTCAG
>JBDUCB010000344.1:0-5298 GCA_040003695.1 bacterium | reverse complement strand
ACCAGGCAACACTCGGAAAAGCCGTCAATGTATTGCGCGTCGGCGACCAGGCGAGGTGATCGCCGGTGAACAGAAATTTATTTTTGTAGAGAAAGACCATGCTACCGCGCGTGTGCCCTGGTGTCGGAATGGCAACGATATCGCTATCGATCCCGACTTCCGCTTCACCATCTATGACCCGCTCGGCACCAAGGCGGCGCGCGCCATCGTCTGCGTGCATCACGCGTTCACAGCCAAATTTTTTGTGGAAGCGCGCGTGATCCGCAACATCGTCTCGATGCGTCAGCAGCATCTGACTGACACCACCCATTTCATCGATGCGTTTGACGAGCTGCGTTGCGAAGCGCGGTGAATCAATCAGGACGTTTCCGCCTTCGTGTGGCGGGCGCACGATCAGATAACTCCAACCGCCAAAGCTGGCTTCGGAAGTAAAGCCGCAAAAATAAACATTATCAGCAATCAAGGAAGGGAAAGCATCGATGCCAATATGCGGATCGTGTTTTTCTATCGTTCCGATTGAGCCGGTTGGGCAGGCCACCAGCGCCATCAGCGCCAGGCGCGTTTCTGCTTCAGTCTCCGGTTGATGATAGACACTGCACTGCGCGCCATGATCGCGAAAAACCGACGGCGCCAGTTGGCTACACGTGTCGCAATCGATGCAGCTGGCATCGACATAAAAATCACCGGGAACATTTTCCGGCAGCCGATTGTGAACGGTTGCCATCTAATAAACCTTTGACTTAGATAATGTACGAGCAGGTGCGCCGATTCAAGCGGAGCGGCTGGTGCTGATTACCCTTGCGGTTCTTTGCGCGTTCTTGGCGCTTTGCGGTGAAACAAGAGCAGTAACCGCAAAGTTTGCACAGCAGCACGCAAAAATCCGCGATGCAATACAAATTCAGACCGAGTTCGTCATCTGCGCAACCTTTTGCGTTCTCTGCGCTTCGGCGGTGAAAAGCTTAACGCAATCACTCACCGCTGAGACGCAGAGCGCGCTGAGATGGCGCAGAGAGTTGAACTACGACGCTGCCAAAGATAACGTTAGCTTGCGCCTTGTCGTTATCACTGAATAAGATTCGGTTGTTTATTTAGCATCATGTTCATTCGCTTCGCAGGAGAAAATAATGCGCACTTTTAAGAGTTTACTTGTGGCTCTTTGCTGTTTAGTTATCTCGTTTATGACCGGGCCGAGCTTATTTGCTCAGCACTCGGGCCGGAATTCAGTACCCGCAAACCGGACTGTAGAACTTACTCCCGAAACTTCAGACATTACGGTTGGCCAAAGAGTAAAGTTCAAAGCCGTAACGAAGGACCCGTCGGGAAGGACAATGCCGGCCGCGGCCACGGCCTGGTTTGCAGCGCCTTTTGATTTAGCCGGCGTGGACCAATCAGGTATTGTTTCATTTTTCAATCCGGGCGAAGTAATTGTGGGCGCAATCGTCGCAGGCAGATCGACGCTTGTGAGGGTCACAGTAAAGCCCGCGCCAGTTGCTCGCGTTGATATCGACCCACTCAAGAATGCGCTCGTAGTTGGTACAACCGCGCGGCTCACGGGCACGGCTCGCAGCGCGGATGGAAATCCACAGGCAGATGTTTCATTGGCATGGATGTCAAGCAATCCGGAAGTAGCGAGTGTCGATGCCGCTGGCGTGGTGATGGCCATCGCCCCGGGACAGGCAAAGATCACAGCATCCGCTGGCAGTGGAAGCGGGACCATCACGGTGGCGGTCGTCAAAAGTAATCTGACCGGCCTCGCTATTGAGCCCAGATCGACTACCGGTCGCACCGGTGACGTGGTCCATTTCAATGTGCGTGCCAGCAGCGGCCATGCTGACAACTATGCAGTACGTTGGACGGTTAGTGGACCAGCCGCGTCAATCGATCCTGATGGTGGTTTTGTAGCCGAGTTGCCCGGCTCGTATGTGGTAACGGCAGCCAGCGGTAATCAGCAAGCCTTCGCTTCACTGCTGATTACGCCGCGCAACGCAGAGCGAAGTCTGGAGGTCATAGGTCGCGCGCCGCTAAAAGATTTTCAGGGAGCTGAAGAATGGATCATTGGCAACTACGCCTACCTTTCAACCATTTCTGACAAGCTACTTGTTTACGACGTTTCCGATCCGGCGCATCCCAAACTCACTGACACGATCAGGGTTGACGCACGCTTGATCAATGATGTCAGCACCACCGCCGATGGCCGCATTCTGGTGATCTCGCGCGAGGGTGCGTCAAACCGCAAAAACGGCATCGCGTTTTACGATACGTCTGATCCGGCGCATCCCAAGCCGATTTCTGAATATACTGAAACTGTTACCGGCGGCGTTCATAGTGCCTTTGTTGACAGTCACTACGTTTATCTGACCGACGATGCCACCGGTTCAATGCGGGTAATTGATTTCGCGGACGTGAAGAACCCTAAGGAAGTGGCGCGCTGGGAACTCCCCAGTCAGTTGGCCACTATGATTCATTCCGGGGCGGGCGAGGAAATTGCCGGCCGTTATTTGCATGACGTTCAGGTTAAGGATGGACTCGCATATCTCGCTTACTGGCGTGACGGCGTGGTAATTCTCGACGTTGGTAACGGAATTAAGGAGGGCAGCCCGGAACACCCGCAGTTTGTCAGCCAGTTACGCTTTAATCATTTCGAGTTGTATGGCAACGGCTGGCTTGCGGGCACGCACGCAGTTTTCCGTTACAAGAATTATCTGTTCGTCGGCGATGAAGTGTTTCCGCAGCAGTTTGATATTTACAGCCACAACCGCATTCCAGTGCGCGGCGTGATGCACGTTGTCGACGTTTCCGACATCAACCATCCGCGCAAGGTCGCCGAGTATGCGGTGCCCGAAGCGGGCTCACACAACATGTGGGTTGAGAACGACATTCTTTACATGGGTTACTACAGCGGCGGCGGGCGCGTGCTGGATGTTTCCGGTGAACTGCGCGGCGATCTTTATCGACAGGGTCGCGAGATTGGCCGGCTGTGGGCCGGCGATCCGGACGGTTATCGTCCCAACCTCGCCTTCACCTGGGGAGCGCAACCGCACAAGGGCCTGGTCTACTTCAACGACATGAACAGCGGCATCTGGATTGTGAAGCTTGGCGAGCCGATTACGAAAGGTTCGACCACCGCGCCAGGTCAATAAGTAGGACAGGCATTCCTGCCTGTCCATGTTTTTGGAGGGACTCACGGTTAAAGTGCAAATAGGAATAGTGGCGAAATGAAGCTAACAGACTGTAATTTAGACGTCGGCTCATTCCTTATTGCCCCTCTGGTGGTTGCCCGCCCGACACCTGAATGGCTAGAACTGCGTGAGAACAAAGTAATCCCTGAAGGACTGTTTCGGTTGTACATGACTGCTCACTTTCTGTCCCTCGATTCTGTTCGAGGTTTCCTAGCGGACTCACATCAGGTGCTATTTGGTTACTTCGGGACCTTGCTGCGAGGATTAAGAGCCCTTCACGTAGAGTCGAAGGAGGAATTGAATGGTTTGAATGAAGCCTTCCAAGATACGGCCGGTTTTGCAAAAAGATTGATGAGCAAATCAGCTGATGCCAGGGCGCGACGACACCTAAAACATTTTCTAATAGCACAAACAGGGCTGCTTGACGCGGTAGCTGAATTGATTGCGCTCTTTTTCTCGCAGCACATTAATGGTTTGACGGTGGGACGTGCGGACTTTGGAAAAATTGAAACATGGTTGCAGGGATCTCCAGTGCCATTTAGCAGTAGCATCGTGTCGCCAGATCAATACTTCGTGGGCGAACTTCATAAACTGCTGTACCCGCTAATCGTCTCAAGCGGTGAGGATCGCGATTGGTTTTTGCTGCTACAACTTCTACGAAACAAACTGGCGCATATTAGTCATCCGGTGATGTTCATAGGGCTGCACGACGCAGAAGGAAAATTCTACACTTTTATTCCGAAACGCTGGCCTTTTATCAAGGAAGAATTCTACGTGCAAGGGCAAAATCCCAACGCGCCACCACTGGCCGAACACTACAGACGAGTGTTAATTCCCCAGGACCTCTTAAGTTTTTGCGAGGGGCTCGCTGAGCGAATTTCAGCAGTGGTCAATGTTAGCTGTGAGATTCTGACGAATGCATACGCCCAGTTTGAACACTTGCCGGCCAGTCAACGGGCACTCGACGAACTGGCGCGCAACAGTAAAGAGTATGGCTTCGAAGGATTTTTTTAGTTATCAAACCGCTGACCTCACTTTTGCGCGTCGCGAATTGCAGCAATTGTGGCATCATCTTTTGGCTTGAATAAACCGAGCGGCCGTACGTCGCGATAGCTAATCTTCCCTTCGGGATCGATCACGAAAACTGAACGCGCTACTTTGCCTGGAATCAACGACTGCGCGCCGAATTCTTTCGCCACCGCACCAGTCGCATCCGACAACAGACGCAAAGGCAACTCATGATGCTCTGCAAATTTCTTATGCGACTCAACAGAATCAGTGGAAATGCCAACCACTTCGGCGCCAGTGGCGGCGTAGTCTTCCCAGCGATCTCTTACGGAACACATCTGGCTAGTGCAGATCGGCGTCTCATCGCCGGGATAGAACAGCAGCACGACAACTTTGCCGCGGTGATCAGTCAGTCGCCAACTGCGATTGTCGCCGTCGTTAAGGGTAAAGTCCGGCGCGTTGGCTCCGACTTGTGGGCTGTTTTGTTTGCTCATGTCATTTGGCCGCGGATGAACGCAGATACGCGCGGATCAGAAAAAGCGCCACAGATTAACGCAGATAACACGGAGCGGAAATAAACCTCAATGATGGACTTGTCAATTGCTTATTCTGATCCGTTTTTATCCGCGTTCATCTGCGGCTAATTATCATGCTTCTGCCGTTCTCCGCAATTGGTTGGAGCGGCGCGCCGGCATGTTTGCACGAAGCCACTGGCGGCCGCCAAGGCAGATACTCAGGAAGCTGCACATGCGGCAATGCATTGCGGGCTTAACAGGAAATTCGGCCGGCTCATGCGACGCAACAATCTCCATCATCGCCGCGTCAATTGCGTGCGCGCAAGCGGCGCGAGACAACAGCTCCGCCGGCAGATGAAACTCAACATTGGGATCCAAAAAGTGAAGGGTCACATTTATCGCTCGGCCGATGTCGCCAAGCGACGGCAACAGATCATTAACTGCGAGCGCGTATGCCTGCATTTGCAACTGATAATCCGAGGCCGCGCTGCGTACCTGATCGTGGAGAGAGACGGGCGAAGGCGCCATTGTTGCCTCGGCCTGGGGCTGATCGAAATCAAAAGCAAACTGACCAACGCCATCCTGGGATCGCGGGC
>JBDUCB010000010.1:0-5302 GCA_040003695.1 bacterium | reverse complement strand
CGTCGAGTATCACTGCGGAATAATCGGGCAGCACGCTGCCGTACATGCTGTTGCGTAAGGCCAGGTCGGCGAAGAACAAGTGGTGGTTGACAACGACGATGTCGGCATTCTGAGCGCGCTCGCGCATGCGCGTGATGAAGCAGGGATTGAAGTCGACGCACTTTTGGCCCAGACAAGTTTCCGAGCGCGCATCGATGTGACGCCAGAACGAAAGTGATTCAGGCAGGTTGGACAACTCGGCACGATCACCAGTTTCAGAAGACTTGGACCAGTGAGTAACTTCATCGAAGTAATCGACTTCATCGAGCCCGTCGAGCACCGGCGAGCCTTCGGCGCGTCCCAGTCGATGAAGACAGACGTAGTTGTTGCGTCCCTTCATGTAAGCGGCGTCGAAACTTTTGGGCAGGATGCGCTGCAGAAAAGGAATGTCCTTTTCCATTAACTGTTCCTGAAGATTTTTCGTGCCCGTGGAAATGATCACGCGACCGCGCCCGCCAAGCGCGGCCGCAACCGCAGGCACAAGATAAGCTAGCGTCTTGCCCGTGCCGGTTCCTGCCTCAACGATCAGATGGCGACGTTCTTCAAACGCACGCATCACCGCCCGCGCCATATCAATCTGGCCGGGCCGGTGTTCGTAATCAGGATGTGCGTGGGCGATTAGCCCTTCAGGGCCGAAGATTTTGTCCATGCTGGGATTATTAATCAACAGGATTTAGCGACGTCTGTCCTGCAACTCGGAGCTTAATAACAAGATTAATAAGTCCTTGCTCTTCATCTGTACTGAAGTCAACATCACGATCCTTGTCCACAAATTCGAAGAGCGCTAGGTTGTTCAATTCGTCGATGCTTTCTTCGAAAAGCCGCTGATTAAAAACTTCGCCTGCCCGAATTCGCAATAGCCTGAGCAACTCGCCTTCTTGTAGGTTTGCGCCATCAACTTCGATCCTTCGAATTCGGAACTGTCGTCCTTCGTCGATTGTAACTTTGAAATCGACTATCCCTTCGTTTGGATTGCTTGCAGCAGGCTTGAACTCGGGTTCCGGCTCCGCGGTATATTCAATGTACCCCATCTCGCCGTAGATTCTCTTCAGATTCTCAAACAACCACTTGCCGATTTCCTCACCGTTGACGATATCGCCTTGTGCGCTAGTGAGCATTGCTCTAATTTTCTGCGGCGCGACAGCTTGCGCGCCTTCGATCTTGATTACTCCAAGGCGATAGAGTTTACCCTCGTCGACAGGAATGGTCAGAACGAGACCATGCCCATCGATCTGCTTTGTTACCTGACCAAACGCCGCCAGTAGAAAACCTCTGCTTCTTATGAAATTCAACAATCTGCGAGTACAAAATTCGAAAATGTCAGAATCATAACCGGCCAGAGGCTGAGAATACTCAGCGAGGTACTCTTCTGTTTTCGATTCCAATTCCTCTGATGAGAAACTTCTGTTCCCTTCAAACCTGACTTCTGCAAGCCGACTGCGCAGACCCTCGTCAATCAGGAAAATGATAGCTCCTTGTTCATCCTCGCGCGCATTGACGGTAGCATGAAAGTAACCGCGCTCCTCCAGCCGCTCCTTCACGATGGCGACAGCTTTTGCGAGAACTTCGGAACTAGACATTTGAGTTTTGGGTAGTCCAATCCCTCGTTCATGGAAGGCTTTAATCATGTCTGCTTCGGTGAAAGCTTGCAGACCGTCAAACTCGAAGTGCATTGGCTTCTGATTGAACGAATCGGCACTTGAATCTTCCTGCTCACACTTTTGTTGAACTAATAGCCTCTGACCAACCGTGCCTCCATCAGTCGGTGGTGTCTCTGGTGCTAACTTACGTCGTCTTAAAGTGGGTCGACCCAGCGCGCCGTCTGCAACGCAGGGCTGCTTTATATCGGATAGCGGGTTGTTGGTTTGGGCGAAGGTGAGTGAACCTTCGGCCAACAAAAGCACGAGCAAAACAATGAGGAGTGTAAGTCGCTTCATCTGTGGCGTCCGCCGCTTAGAGGTACATGTGCATCAAACTTCAAATCACATCACGCACCCATTGCTTCCGGTTGTTCCTTCAATCGTTTTGGATACAGCGGAAAGCGCGCGCTCAGTTCGGTCACACCCTGGCGCACTTTGCTGCGCACTTCTTCAGATGCCGGCGCGTGAATGATTTCAGCGATGAGCCGACCAATCTCTTGCATCTCGAGCTCCTTCATGCCGCGGGTAGTCACAGCCGGCGTGCCGATGCGCAAGCCCGAAGCAACGAACGGTTTGTTTTGATCGAAAGGAATCGTGTTCTTGTTAACGGTGATGTTCGCCGCTTCGAGCGCTTTCTCGGCGTCTTTGCCGGTGATTCCCTTCCCGTCCATCCAAACATCAACCAGCATAAGATGATTGTCCGTGCCACCGGAAACCAAACGCAGACCATGCTGTTGCAGTTCGCTTGCCAGCGCTTTTGCATTGGCCAGAATCTGGCGCTGATAGTCTTTGAAGTCATCGCGCAGTGCTTCACCAAACGCCACTGCCTTGGCCGCGATGATGTGCACGAGTGGACCACCCTGCACGCCGGGAAACAACTTTCGATCAATCTCCTTTGCGTGCTCTTCTTTGCAAAGGATTAATCCGCCTCGCGGTCCACGAAGAGTTTTGTGAGTTGTCGTAGTCACATAATCAGCGTGTGGCACCGGCGAAGGATGGAGATCAGCCGCGACCGGGCCTGCGATATGCGCGATGTCGGCAAACATTCGCGCTCCAACACTCTTTGCGATTTCGCCAATGCGTTTGAAATCGATAATCCGCGGATAGGCCGAGGCGCCACAAACGAGGAGCTTCGGCTTGTGCTCTTCAGCGATATGCTGCAGCTCGTCGTAATCAATCTGTTCGGTTTCCCGTGAGACGCCGTAGTCAGCAACTTTGTAACTGAAGCCGGAAAAATTCATTGGGTGCCCGTGCGTGAGATGGCCGCCATGTGACAAGTTCATGCCCAAAATCTGATCGCCATACTGAATCGCGGCCAGATAAACCGCCATGTTTGCTTGCGCGCCGCTGTGCGGTTGCACATTCGCGTGGTCAGCGCCGAACAATTGCTTGGCGCGATCGATCGCAGCTTGCTCGACAACGTCAGTCCACTCGCAGCCGCCGTAATAACGCTTCTTTGGATAACCCTCGGCATATTTGTTCGTAAACACAGAGCCCGCTGCCTCGAGCACGGCTTCGCTAACGAAGTTTTCCGAAGCGATCAGCTCGAGGCCATTGGCTTGGCGCGCGACTTCATTGTCGATGGCTTCAGAAATTAGTGGGTCAACTTGAGAAAGAGATGCATTTCTGCGATCGGTCATTCGGTTTTACCTTTCAATAGCTTCCAAGAAAGCCCTCATGGAAGAAAGCCTCAGGGTTGGGAAGGGGGCTTGCCGCCGCTCTAGTTAAGCAAGCAGCAAGAGCGGGGGTAAACCACCCTTCCCAACCTCGAGCTTTCCATTCTTGAATTATGCTCTGTGTCTCTGTGCCTCTGTGGCTAATTCTATATCCCTAATCTTTTCAACCCGCTCGGCGTGGCGACCGCCTTCAAACTTTGCGCTAAACCAAGCGCGCACGATGGCCGGAATCTGTTCCGGAGGCGTAGTTCGCGCGCCGATAGCAAGCACATTTGCGTCATTGTGTTGGCGTGCCAGACGTGCTGTCTCTTCCGACCAGGCAACTGCCGCTCGTACGCCGGGTACTTTGTTCGCAGTGATTGCCATGCCTGCGCCCGAACCGCAAATAAGTAAACCCTGCTCGACGTGCCCCTGCGCCACTTCTTCCGCAACCATGCGCGCGTAATCAGGATAATCAACTGAAGCTTGCGACACAGTGCCCAGGTCTTCAAACTGCAAACCCAAATCAGTCAGCAGCGGCTTCAAACGTTCCTTTTCGGCAAAACCAGCATGGTCGCTCGCAAGTGCAATTTTCATTTGTGAATCCCGGACGACCTAAGAACTACGGCAGGCGTCGATGGTACAGCAGGCAATGAACGCTCGCAACGAAGTAGGACACATTCGTTCGTCTAGAGTCTTCGCGAGACTTGCGCTCGTTTCATTGAGCTCTTCATGGGTCTTAGGACTTTGGTCTTGGGTCTTTGAATTGTTGTGTGTGGTTAAGGCCAAAGCCCAAAGAGCAAAAACCAAAAACCGATTCGTTCCCGTCTTACATTGCGTTAACCTTTTTGCTAAGCGAGAATGAATGGTCTGAAGAATCCCGAGGAAGTTTTACTTAAAACCGAATGCGCTGGTCAGAATATTTCATTCCCACTCTTCGCGAAGATCCGGCAGACGCCGAAGTCGTTTCGCATAAACTTTTGTTGCGCGCTGGTCTGATTCGCCAACTTGGCGCCGGCATCTATTCCTACATGCCGATGGCCCAACGCATCGCGCTGAAGATAATGCAGATCCTGCGCGAGGAAATGAACCGCATTGGCGGCCAGGAGTTTTACCTGCCGGCGCTACATCCTGCTGAAGTTTGGAAAGAATCAGGTCGCTGGGACGCCATCGGCGACGATATGTTTCGCCTGAAAGATCGTAAAGACGCTGACATGTGCCTCGGCATGACTCACGAAGAAATCTTTACAAGCATTGCGCGCAACGAACTTCGTTCGTACAAACAACTGCCGCAGGTTTGGTATCAGATTCAGGTGAAGTTTCGCGATGAGCCGCGGCCAAAGTCGGGCTTGATGCGTTTGCGCACTTTTATCATGAAAGACGCATACTCGTTTGATGTTGACAAGGCCGGTCTGGACAAATCGTTTGCAGACCAACGCGAGGCATACAAACGGATCTTTACGCGCTGTGGCATTGAGTATTCGATTGTCGAAGCTTCGTCCGGATCGATGGGCGGCTCTGAATCGAATGAGTTCGTTGCCAAAACGGATGCCGGTGAAGATTTGATCGCGAGCTGTGCAAACTGCGGTTACGCGGCGAATCTTGAGAAGGCGACGTCCAGGCTGCCGCCCATCAAAGATTTAGTTGGCCCGGAGGCGCCTGAAGAATTTCCAACGCCGGGCGTGCGCACGATTGAGGATTTGACAACTTTTCCGGGTGGCGCACAGGCGAAAAACCAGATCAAGACGCTCATTTATGTTTACGGCGAGCGGGCTTCACGAGAAGGCACCTCCAAGTGGGCGATGCTGTTGCTGCGGGGCGATCATCAATTACAAGACATAAAACTGGCTGACACGTTGGGTGCAAGTTTCATTCGTGCTGCTCAGCCAAATGAAATCGTCGAGCTTCTTGGCGCAAGCCCGGGCAGTCTCGGCAGCGTCGGCGCCAAACAGAAGATCGCGCTTTTGC
>JBDUCB010000393.1:0-5304 GCA_040003695.1 bacterium | reverse complement strand
CGATTTGCGCGGTAAGCATCGAAAGTCGGAGGCGTGTAGATTTGCGGCGCGATCCAGGTGCGATAGTCCGTGGGCCAGGAACTTTGCCAGTACAAATCCGAAATATTGATCAGAATCTTACTGTAAGGGAGCACGAATGGAGTTTCTTCGCCAACAAAGTTTGGGCGCGAGCCCGTCGGCTCACCAACAAAAATCGCTTTTGTGTGGCGTTCAAAAAATGTAGTCGTGTTTTGCGCCGCGGAAAAAGTGCGCCGGCCAATAATAACAAAGAGTTTGCCACGTTGATTGACTTTGTCGCTCTTGATCAAGCTGTAAAGTAACGGCTGTGATAGAAACGTATTGCCGCCGTTGTTCCAACGCATATCAATCACCAGCTTCTCAACTTCGTGCTCATTGATGAACTTGAATAGTCGCTCGGTAAAGGCAGCAAGTGGTTCCTTCTCGTCATTGATCACCCTGTTGTATTGAAAATAAACCACCTTGGGACCTTCAAGATATTCGAACCAATATTTTGCCCGGGTGCTCTTGAGATACAGGGGCAATGGTGTTGGCAACGTCTGCGCAAATGTAAGCCAATCTGCGGGAAAGTTATTCCAAATAACACTGTTCGCATGAGTCGCATCAGCTTCCACCGCGACGCTGCGCTCCTTGCCATCGAGATCGCGCAGCGTCAGCTCGGCCCTCTTGATGTCTGAAGCCAGTCCCAGTGTCTTTAGCAAGAACAAGCTGCGCATCCAATAAGGAGCCAACTGGCTGGGCCACATTTCGTTGTCGCGGCTAATCAGTGGATCCAACGCTCTCATGACTTCCTCAACATTGTGGCCCTCAATCTGTAGAACCCGGCTACCGAGGAGCTCTTTATATTTTGGATCTGCGCCAATTATGTAAAGCCCTTCCTTGAAGAAATAGAATTGCAACGGCAACGAAAGGGCATATTCGGGCTGCGCCGGAGGCAGCAATAGGCCAGTGTGGCCATCGCCCAGCGATTTCATCAGCTTCATGATCTCCACAACCATTTGCTGGTCCGAAAGTTTAGGAACGCGAGTGTAGAGGTTTGCGATGGCATCATGAAACTCCGCTTTCGTCGTGCTACGAACTACTGGATAAGCAAAGCCCTTGCGGTCGACTTCTCGCTTCAGCATCGCAAGGTCATAACCCCAGCCTTGCTCACGCGTCAGCTTGCTGACGTCATCAAGTCCGGTGAGTTTCATGAATCGCGGGGAATCATGAAGCGAAAGCAGGTCGGAATCTTTTTGCGCCAACTCCAAGTCGCGAAACCCCATCGCGAAAGCCTTCTCCAACCAAGTGAGCGCAGCCTCTTTGTCACCAAGTAGCGCATAACAACACGCAATGTTGTACGCCTGGTTGGAAGGAAAACCGGCGCCGAGTTCAAGCGCTTTTTGATACGCAGGAATTGCTTGCTTGTAATCTTTGGCTTGATAGAGGGCCTGCGCGAACTGTTCCCAAAATCTCGCGTTAACAGGATTTGCAGCGACGACACCTTGCCAGTAACGGGCAGCAGCCGGCCAATCTTTCTGGGCAGTAGCAGCTTCTGCTTTGTTCAGTATCTCGGGAAATGGAACGGCGCCCGGCTGTTGCGCTTGCACCGACGACGCAGCAACAAAACAACAAATGGCGCCTAGCAGGATGCCGGCACGACGTTGTCGAACAAATGATCGGCTTCTCATCTGGATTCCTCCGACTGGGTAAGTAGACAGGGTTCTTCGCCTTCGTAAACACCACCGGTCGATTCTTTGTGACATGTTATCGATTTACTGGGAGCGCGGGCGTCCCGCCCGCAACGCGCCGCAGGCGCGCAGCTTTTCATAAGTAGCTCTTGTCCAATTCATTTTCGCGCTTCGCGCTCATTGCGGGCGGGACGCCCGCGCTCCCAGTATTAAGTTGACTGTAACTCGTGGCAACCAGACAATCGAGTCACATGGTCACGCAGCAAAGAAAACCTGAACCAGCATCGGTATTACGCCAACCGCCGCTAAGTAAATTTGCAAAACGCCTGCGCGCGGCGTGGAAAGAGCTGGAACTGCCGACTGCGAACGCGACCGTAGTTGTGGGTGTATCAGGCGGCGCAGACTCGACCGCATTGTTCCTGGCGCTCGACGAGCTGATCAAGAACGACAAGCTGCAATTGAAACTGGTGGTGGCCCATCTCGATCATGGTCTGCGCAATGATAGTGGCAACGACGCGCGTTGGGTGAAGCAACTCGCGAAAGCTCTTGGGCACAACATCGTGATCGGCAAGGCTCAACTTAAAACAGCCGCCGGCAAACACGTCGCAAACCTCGAGCAGGCGGCGCGCACAAAGCGCTATGACTTTTTTCTCAAAACCGCCAACAAACACAAGTCAGATCTGGTCCTGACTGCGCACACGCTGGACGATCAGGCGGAAACGGTTTTACTGCGGCTGCTGCGTGGGAGTGCCGCCGAAGGGTTAAGCGGCACGCTGCCGGTGCGTAATCTGAAAAACGGTTCGCGGGTGAAGCTGGCGCGGCCATTCATCTCATGGGCCAGACGCAGCGATACGGAAGATTATTGCCGCATGCTGGGAGTGGAGTTTCGCATTGATGAGATGAACGACGACGAAACGTTTGCGCGTGTGAAGGTTCGCAAGCAACTGTTGCCGCTGATGGAGACATTCAACAATCGCATCGTGGAAGCACTGAGCCGCACCGCCAGCCTACTTGGCGAAGATGCAACAGCCTTATCAGATCAGGCTGGTCAACTTCTGAAGCTGGCAACTGCTTCGCAGCCAAATAATATTGAAACCAAGTTGCCGTTAGTAAACGTAAAGGTTCTGTTGCAAGCGCCCGCGGCCGTGCGACGGCGAGCTTTGCGCCAATGGTTAAGCGAGACGCGCGGCAATCTGCAGCGGCTGGAAATGAGCCATCTACTGGCAGTCGAAAAGCTGCTCACCGGTCGCGGCGGCAGCGTGGCTGAGCTGCCGGGAAGTTTGCAAGTAATACGAAATGGGCAGTTTTTGAGGGTTTTCAGTGCGAAGTCGAGTTCGGCCCGCCGTTCTCAGGAAAAAGGATTGAAAAAGCGCGCAGTCACCTCTAAACTTTCAAGGCGTTGACACCGCCGGGCAAAAGACGGCGGTTTTCGCTTTTGGCAGGCGAGGTCGTCAGTACCGCCTGCGTTAGCAGGCAGATGGTAATGCAAAAAGCGCGCGGAACTTGCAAGCCGAGCGGGGGTTCTAACCCGTGGGCAGCACAACCAGCCATGCGGCGCTGCGCATCCAACAGTCTCAGGGTTTTGTCCTTATATTAATGTAAACCGCTTAATATAGCTGAGCGACAAAGCCTGCGGGATAGGGTATGATCGGAAGTCGGAGGCCTTAATGACTTTGAGTTCTACAGCCAGACAAATAGTTTTTTGGTTACTAATTATCGCCGGTGCGCTGCTGCTTTATAAGCTCGTCAATCCGTCGGGCAAGAACGCGCAGCCAATCGATTTGACCGCGCTTTACACGCGAATCGACAAAGGCGAGATCAAACAGTTGACGGTCAAACAGAACGAGACTGTGGCTATTGATAAGACTGGTCAGGAGTTTCGCGTTCAACTTACAAACGAGCAGATGAAGAACGAGTTGTTCAAGAAAGCCAATGAACAAGTCGATGGCCAGGCGAAAGTTGCTAAGTTTGAAGACGATTCCGGCAGCAGCAGTTACATCTGGCCGATGCTCATCACCTGGGCGCCGCTCCTCTTTATTATTGGTATTTGGGTTTTCATGCTGCGACAGATGCAGTCAGGTGGCAACAAGGCGCTGTCGTTCGGCAAGTCGCGCGCAAAGCTTTTGAATAACCAGCAAAAGCGCGTGACCTTTAAGGATGTAGCCGGCGTCGAAGAAGCCAAGGAAGAGCTTCAGGAAATCATCGAGTTTCTTAAGGAGCCGCAGAAGTTTCAGAAACTGGGCGGCCGCATTCCCAAAGGCGTCCTGATGATGGGCCCGCCGGGAACCGGCAAGACACTATTGGCGCGCGCAATTGCCGGCGAAGCCAACGTTCCCTTCTTCTCAATTTCAGGTTCTGATTTTGTCGAGATGTTTGTCGGCGTGGGCGCGTCCCGCGTGCGCGATTTGTTTGAGCAGGGCAAGAAAAATGCGCCGTGCATTGTTTTCATCGATGAGATCGACGCGGTTGGTCGTCATCGTGGCGCCGGTCTGGGCGGTGGACATGACGAGCGCGAACAGACTTTGAATCAACTACTCGTCGAGATGGACGGCTTTGAATCGAACGATGGCGTGATCCTGATCGCTTCGACGAACCGTCCCGATGTTTTGGATCCGGCATTGTTACGACCGGGGAGATTTGATAGGCGTGTCGTTGTTTCCAGACCAGACGTGCGCGGGCGTGAAGGAATCTTGAAAGTTCATACGCGCAAGATTCCGCTCGGAGAAGACGTCGACATCAGTGTTATTGCGCGCGGCACACCCGGCTTTACCGGCGCGGACCTCGCGAACCTTGTTAACGAAGCGGCGCTGAATGCCGCGCGTTATAACAAGAAGCTGGTGGCGATGGCTGACTTTGAATTGGCGAAAGACAAAGTGCTGATGGGCGCCGAGCGCAAGAGCATGGTCATCTCCAACGAAGAGAAGCGCGTCACGGCATATCATGAAGCCGGCCACACGCTGGTTGGTTTGAAAGTGCCAAAGGCCGATCCGGTGCACAAGGTAACGATCATTCCGCGCGGCATGGCATTGGGTGTGACTCAGCAACTGCCCGAAGGCGATCGGCACAACTACAGCGAGGAATACCTGCTGGGCCAAATTGCGATTCTGATGGGCGGGCGCATTGCTGAAGACACGTTCCTCGGCAGCATCACCACTGGCGCTTCAAACGATATCGAGCGCGCCACTGAACTCGCGCGGGCGATGGTTTGCGAGTATGGCATGTCGGAAATGGGACCGCTCACTTTCGGCAAGAAGGAAGAGCAGATTTTCCTCGGCCGTGAGATAGCGCAGCATCGCGACTTCTCTGAAGAGACTGCAATCAGAATCGATGAGCAGGTGAAGAAGATCGTCACGGCGCAATTCGAGCGTGCCAAGGCAATCATTGAAGACAATCGCGATACGATGGTGCGGTTGGCGGAATGCCTGTTGGAGCGCGAGACTCTCGACGGCAAGCCGCGCAAGTCGATCCCAGTCGACGAGGCGCGCACCCTGCCGGAATTCTTCTCCAAATCGCCATCCACCTCGGCCTATCGGGTGGCGATCATCGACGCTGCCGACGACCTCAACGTCAACGCCGCCAACGCCGTGCTGAAGACGCTGGAAGAGCCGCCGGAGCG
>JBDUCB010000145.1:0-17999 GCA_040003695.1 bacterium | reverse complement strand
TCATGCAAAGCGTTCCCGTTTGATCGTATTCCGTCCACAACTCCTCGAGCGAGTTAACCTTCGAAACATTCTTCCAGCCACCACCGTCAAAAGGTTTTAGAAAGGCGGGCAGACCTACGTAATCAATGATTGACTGCCAGTCGAGCGGAAACTCAAGATTGCGAAGGCTCTCGCTAACAATCCCTTTAATGTAATCCTTTTGCGGCAGCAGCACGGTCCTGGGAACCGCAACCCCCAGCTTGGTCGCCAGCGAGTAGTTGAAGAACTTATCATCCGCCGACCACCAAAAAGGATTGTTGACGATTATCGTTCCCTCAAGCGCCATGCGTTTGAGAGTCGCGCGATAGAAAGGCACTTCATGAGAAATGCGATCGATTACCAGATCATACGCAGGCGGCGCATCATGTTTGATTCCACCAAGCTTGACGTACTCCGCAATGACTTCGCCGTCGCCACGTTCGTTTATGTTTTTGATTAGCGCTTCCGGAAAAGTCTTCTCGCGCCCAACCAAAATACCAACCTTTTTCATAACTAACTCCATCTTTCGTGAAAGCTTCTTCGTATTCGAAACACACTGAACTGCCGTCAGTTCGTGGGCACGTTTTTTACACGCCTGTTGGAAAACTATGGAGACTACGATTTAAGACTTAGGGTTGTCAATTCCACGCCCGGGCTCGCTTGCGTGACACGCATCACGGTATTTGGGGCGGCCGGCCTTTGCTCCGCAGTGCCTTGATTCTCGGGCCGAAGGCATCCCAAGAAGGCGTAAAGCGCATCAATTCAAGGCGTTCCCGCGACTGGTTTTTCAAGTGGGCATGTTACAATCCGCCCGCTCGATACAGCCAGCCTTCTTCTTCGGTTTGAAGTTTCGGAGTCCCATTCTCAGGAGAGTACCTTGCGTCGATTAACCCTAACACTTTTAGTTTGCTGCACCCTCTTCGTTGGAATTTGTTCAAGCAGCACTGTTACGTCTGCCGCCGATCAGCAAAAGGCTTTCACGGCGGAGCAAGTCGCCGAATCCACCATATTCGTTTACGGCTCGAGAAATGTTTTGACGCAGATTCGCCGCAATGGGATTGAACGAGGGCGGATCGTACGCTACAGCACAGACGGCAAGCCCGAAGAGTCATCATACGAGCGACGCTTTGTTCGCGGCGAAAGCTTCGACAAAGATAAGATCCGCTTGGATCAAAAGGCGCCGACGCTGGAGTATTCTCTGATCTATGGTGGGGGCCATCTATGGGGAATAATCAATGGGGCTGCGTTCACTCCGCGCCAGGACGCCGCCAATACTTTTCTCTCGCAACAACGTCATAGCATCGATACGTTGCTGCGCTACAAAGAAAATGGTTCCACTCTTACCCTGGTTGGTAAGGACAAACAGAAGGGCCTTGATCTTTACGTGCTTGACCTTGTGGACAAGGACAAGCAGACCACTCGTTATTACATCAGCACGAAGAGCCTTCACATACTCTGGCTTGAGTGGGAGGAACCCGTCACAGGCGGGCCGCCCGTCAAGTTCGTCCGAAAATTCTACGACTATCGATATGCTCAGAGCACGCTCGTGCCTTATAGAACGGTGTTGGTCGAGAATGGCAAGGACAGCGTCGAGACCCGGATCATGACGGTGACATTCGGAATCAAGATCGATGACGCCGTTTTCAAAAATCCCGAGGCGTAAACCAACCTTCCTTTCGACGCCTTGCCCGTCCGTTTTCCTCCACCAGCTAACCAGAATTGTCTAATTCTAAGGTGTATTCTTCGACTTAAGCTTAAGCTTATCCTTTCGGAACCTTGCCACCACTCAGGCGTGTATGAACTGCGGCCAGTGGTCGGTCGGGGTATAATCAGGTTCGAAGGCCGCTGATCAAGCTGGGAAGATCGCCAATATAAGGACGCTCGTCAGCGCGTGTAAGAGCCTACCTGCCCTGATGGACACTGTAAGCACGATCGAAAATCTCTCTTTTGCCGCCCCGTTGCGGCCTGAGGTCGTCCCAGGCCCGACCAGTGACCATGCGTTGCTGGAAGCGACACGGGTAGGCGATGAGGATGCGTTTGCTGAACTTGTGAGTCGTTATAGAAACCAAATCACAAGCTACATCTATCGTATGACGAACGACTACGACGGCGCTGTCGATCTGGCTCAAGAGACTTTTGTGAGAGTGTACCGCGCAGCTGAACGCTACCAGACGAACTATGCGTTTTCGACTTACATCTATCGCATTGCCACGAACCTGGCGATCAGCGAGTTGCGAAAACGCAAACGACGCAAGCTGGTTTCGCTGACCGGGTTTTTCCAGTCGAAGGATGGAGCGGAACCTCAAGAGTTTAATCCGGCTGATGACCGTCCGCTGCAAGATAAAGAGCTCGTTGATAATGAGAGACGCAAGGCAATCGCCCGTGCGATTAGCACGCTCCCTGAAAAATACCGCGCGCCGTTGATTCTGCGCGATGTCGAAGGCCGCACTTATGAGGACATCGCCGGCATACTGCAAACGAGTGAAGGCACGGTGAAGTCGCGCATTAGCCGGGCAAGGGGATTTTTGCGAGAGAAAATGAAAGCTTATTTCTGAGGAATACTATGAGTACTGAATGTCTAAATGTGCGTCGCGAAATCGATGAAGTCGCAAGTGGTGAGTTGTTAACCGCGCCAGTGCGCCGGCATTTAAATGACTGCGCTGAATGCGCAGCTTTCGGCGACGAGCGGCGGAAACTGAGAGATATGATCGCCAGCCTCGGCACAGTGGAAGCGCCGGCCGATTTCGATTTTAAGTTGCGCGCGAAGATTGCCGCGTCTGAGTCCACGAGTCGTAATCTTTTCTCCGGCAATGGTTTTGGCGTTCGCTCGGTTGCCGTTGCAAGTCTGCTTCTGCTGTTCGGCCTTATTGTGCTCCTGGTGAATGTGAGGTCGCGAAGTAATGACTTGTCGCCGAAAGCCGCATCATCGACTGCACCTGCTGAACAAACGGGTAATCAACAGTCACTGACGACCGGAAACGCCCAACCTGAGGTTGCTTCAAACGCGGGTAATGAACTCGCTCCGACAATGCCACGGAGCGAAGCGAACGTCAGCGATTCGCAGCTTCGGGAAACAGGGCCGAGGCACGTTGGAAACTCACCGGCGCAGTTTGCAGTCGCACACAACGGAAGAGTGAAGGCCACAGACTTAAGCGCCATGCCCGCCCGAGTGTTACGACCAACAGAAACAGCGATCGGATCGTCGGTGTTTCCGCTTGGCGCTTCTTATCAATCGCTAAAAGTTTCAGTTGATGATGGACGCGGAAGCTCTCGGACGATCTCGCTCCCGACTGTTAGCTTTGGATCGTCGAAGGTTCTGGCGCGCAACCCGGCGCCCGTAATGGCCTCGACGAGAGATTCCTGGTAAGGGCGAGGCTAGCTAAACAATGATTACTGTCGAAATAATTCGTTCCGTTAAAGCCTCCGCGCTGACCATGATGCTTTGTGTTACTGCTTTCGCGCAGACCCCGCGGACGCTGGAGAAGGGACCGCATGCGCCAGAAGTGCAAAACACTAAGCCCTCCGGAGCTGTTCAAGTTGAAAACAGCCCATCCGCTCCGCAGGTGGTCACTATCCTGCACCATCTGAACGGCCTGAAGGTAATTCGTTTATTGCTTCGCGGAAATGAACAACTTGGCGCGATTGCCAACCTTGACGAGGCGTTTCAAATGGGCGGCGAAGTTCATACAAGCGTAATTGCAGGACTGGCGCTGAGCGACGGGCAAACGATCGCGGCGTGGTTGCCGGAAGCAGAGGCCGAGCTGCCGCCGCCAATGCCGTTTGCCCCAGCCGCGCCACCGATGCCGGCGGCACCGGGCTCGACAGCGACAAAAGCAGCTGCGCCTGTGCCGCTACCGGGTTTTCCGCCACCGGTATTTCAATACAACTTTCCTAAGGTAGACGTTAGTGTTGTAACGCGCGATGGCGGCAGTCTGCTCGGCCGCTACGTTGGACTCGATGGCCTGACAGGGTTGTCGGTAATCACGTTGAGCAGCAGCAACCTTCCCAAGAGTACAGATGCGATCGAAGATTCCATCCAGGCCGGTCAGCTAGTGCATTTGATTGGACCAGAGCCGGTTTCACCGCGTGAGCCTGGTGCGAAACGGGTCTATTTTCGGGTCGGCGAAACCGAAGGCACCGTTGTTGATGTCACGCGGACTGCAACGAAAATACTGGCTCGCGTAAAGATTAAATCGTCGAAAATCACGGCGGCAAATATAGGCGCTGTCGCGGTCAACAACTCAGGTGAACCGCTTGGCATTGTTAACGCCGTCGAAGGCGATGAGGCATCGATACTGCCGGTCGGCTTAGTGCGCAGTGCAGCGCGACGCGTAATTGCGCGGCAGGCAAGCGTGCCGCGGCCGTGGTTAGGCGTGCGGGGGGAACCAATCGGCAGGCTCACACTGGATCGCATCTTGAAAGTTGGCTGGCACGGCGATCGCGCACGGGCGCTGGCACAAAAACGACAGGGCATTCTGCTAACTTCGGTTGTTGCCGGTAGTCCGGCAGCAACTGCTGAGCTAAAGCCGGGCGATGTAATCCTGACTGTGAACAATGAATTGGTTCAGAACGCCGAGGACTTTTCCATGTTGCTGCAGGATGCGGTGCCAGGAAGCTTTGTTAATTTCACAGTAGCCCGCCCCGGCGCGCCGGCGTCAGAGGCTTTCAAGATCAAGCTGTCAGAATCACCCGATCCTGTTTTTGGTTTCAGCATGTTTGACGTGCGGACAGCACCACCGCCTGCTCCACCGTTGCTCGTGCCGGGAATTCAAACCATTGCCATCAGGCCCCGCGTGGCGGCGCGTCTGGGTGCGACTGGCGGAATGCTTATCATTTATGTGCAGCCCAACAGCGCAGCATTCATGGCAGGGCTTCGGCCCGGTGACGTGATCGAATCGGTAAACAACGACTCGGTCGTTACCCGCTCGCCTTCAGGACTCGTCAATAAGGTCACGAACACCAAAGTTGTCGTGGTTCGGGACAAGAAGAAGCTAACCATCGCTGTCCCTTCAGCTAACAAATAACAGAAACCACAAAGGTCGTTCCTTTGTTTGATACCTCTGCACTTTCTCACGATAAGACTGCAGTCGTTTGCGTGACTTTGCGTCGGCCTTGGCGACCTTTGCGGCTCCCGCTAGTGGTTTTACCGCAAAGGACGCAAAGCAACTCGCAAAGGACCGCAAAGCAAACTGCAGCAGTACGCTTTGTTGCTGAGACTTGGCCGCGCCTCATTCGGCTGTGATACTCTAACGCCCTCCAGAAAGCATTCTTGTTTTACGATTCGTTGCCGAAGCCTATGTTGCATGACGCCGTTACGCGTTATCACGAACTGCTACGCGACCAGGAGCTGGCGGAGGCTTCGCGCGCGATGCTGGATGAAGGACTCGAGCGCGCAAAGTTAGTTTTTGGCGGACGCCGCTTGTCGCCTTATCTTCGTCCTCACTTCGTCAGCGAAAACGATTTCGCCATGATTCGCGGCGTATGTGAAACGGTCTGGTCGGCAATTCAGAAGGTAAAAGACGCCGCGATCGCCGACGATTCGATTGTCGTCGACCTGGGAGTCACGGAAGTTGAGCGCGATCTGATCAGCATTGACCCCGGCTATCAGGCCGTTTCACCTACTGCTCGGCTCGACTCTTTTCTAACGGACCAGGCTTACAGTTTTGTGGAACTCAACGGAGAGAGTCCGGCGGGTATTGCATACGTCGATGCAGCCTACGACATTTTTTCGCGTCTTCCGGTGATGCAAAGGTTTAGCGAAACCTATAACGTGCGCCCGCTATATGGGCGGCGTTTCATGCTCGATGTGCTGCTCGATTCTTACGAAGAGTTTCTCGGTCGTACTCCCGACAGCACGCCACAGATCGCCATCGTCGATCTGAAGGACATGCCCACGCAGAATGAGTTCGAACTCTTCAAAGAGTTCTTTCAAAGGGAGGGTTACCCGACGCGTATATGTTCGCCGGACGAACTTGAGTTTACTGACGACCGCTTGCGAGCCGGCGACTTTCAAATCGACATCGTTTACAAGCGGCTGCTGGTTAACGAATATCTGCCGGTCATGCGCAAATATCCCGCGCTGTTGGACGCGTATCGAGCGGGTGCCATCTGCATGGTCAATAGTTTCCGCTCGAAGCTTATTCACAAAAAAGCACTGTTCGCCGTGTTGACTGATAAGCGCCGCGCATCGTTATTCAGCCATGACGAACAAGAAGCCATACGCAAACATGTTCCCTGGACCAGGCTGGTGCGTGATGAGACAAGCGATTACCATGGCAACCAAATTGAGTTGTTCGCTTTTATTAGAGCGAATCGCGATCGCCTGGTCTTGAAACCCAACGACGATTACGGTGGGCACGGGATCAGCATTGGTTGGATGGCCGATGAAAGCGCGTGGGACGCGGCTCTTGATGAGGCGCTAAAGATTGGCGATTACCTGGTGCAGGAACGCGTGCCGACTGCCCGTGAGACATTTCCGGCGTTGCAGCCGGATGGGACTTTCGAGTTTGCGGAACAACTGGTGGACCTCGATCCATTGCTGTTTAATGGCAAGGTAAAGTCGGCTTTTACGCGGCTATCGTTCACGGAGCTGGCTAATGTCAGCTCCGGTGGCGGCATGGTCCCCACGTTCATAATTAGCGAAAAGCACACCGGCTAAAGCGTGTACAATAGCCGCAACATTTGAGACACTCAGGAGAGCTCAACGTGGTTGATCAACTTGACGAAAACCAGCAGGAACCGGAGCCGGACGAGCGACGGCGCTACGATCGTTCGCGGCTTATTGTCGATGTATTTTTTGACGGCAACGATGCGACCGGCGTGGCCAGCACCAAGGACATCAGCGTGGGCGGCTTTTACATGAACACGCAGGCAAATTTGCCTGAAGGTGCATCGCTCCTCGTTCGCATTCCGCTGAGAGAGGGCAAGCAAGTCGTCGCCAACGCGGAAGTGGTCTATAACAATCCCGGCCGCGGTGTTGGCCTGCGATTTCAGAATCTTTCAGAAGAGAATCTCTCTTTGATTGCAAGTGAACTGGGAAACGGTTGAAACACCCGTTCAGCATTTGTTGTGGTCAAAACTTGCTGTTGAGCTTCGCGATGCTTTAACCGGTAAGCTGGCCGGACTCTGGGGTGCTGAAACAGACGAAGCAGCATTCAACGCTCTCTCTGTTGATAAACAACAAGCACTGCTGCTGATGCTGGCGCGGTTAGAAGTTAAAGAACTCTGGCACCTCATCCGAAATGTGACTAACGTTTATGGCGAGGGTGGAGTCGGAATCGAGTTTGCGCCCTGGCCGTTGTTGGAATCGACCCTCGCACGTCGTAAGGATTTCACCAGGCGCTGGGCCAACCACCGAGATACCAGCGGCGGCTTTTATGAAAAGGCTCGCACCGAGGCTGTATTGCATTTCCTTTATGTAAATGCTGTGCCGCGCAGGTGGTACGTTCACTTCGATCTTTATAGTCCGGTGCATTCAGCCGCCAGCGCTTTTAAGCATGTGCGACATGAGTTCATTCGCAAAGTTACACCGGACTGGCGCATGATCAAGAAAGCGCTCGGGCGCGGCGCGCAAAGGTAAGTTCAAAACATCATGTTTAGTCAGTTTACTCTAGGCATCGAGGAAGAGTTTCAGATCGTGGATCCGAAGACGCGTGAGCTGCGTTCGCACGTTTCCGAGTTCCTGGAAGAGGGCAAGATGATTCTCGGCGAGCAGATTAAGCCCGAGATGATCCAGTCGATGATTGAGGTTGGTACCGGCATCTGCAAAAACATCCAGGAGGCGCGCGCGGATATTACACGCTTGCGCAGCATTATCTCCGGCCTGGCGGCCAAGACCGGCCTGGTAATTGTCGCCGCCTCGACACATCCATTTTCGCGCTGGCAGGATCAGAAGATTTACGATGATGAAAGATACGAGTTATTGGTTCAGGAGTTGCAAACGGTTGCTCGTTCGCTTCTGATCTTTGGCCTGCACGTACACGTTGGTGTTGCCGAGCCGGAACGTCGCATTCACATCATGAATGCCGCGCGTTACTTCCTACCGCATGTGTTAGCTTTGTCTACTTCGTCGCCGTTCTGGATGGGCCACAATACCGGGCTCAAGTCGTACCGCACGGAAGTTTTCAAACAATTCCCGCGCACTGACATTCCAGATCACTTTGACTCGTATAGCAATTTCCAACGCTATGTGGATCTCCTCGTAAGAACCGGCTGCATTAACGATGGCAAGAAAATTTGGTGGGACTTGCGGCCGCATCCGATTTTTCCAACGCTCGAGTTTCGCATCTGCGACATTCCTACGAGGGTCGACGATACCGTTGCGATTGCCGCGTTGTTTCAGGCTATTGTGGCCAAGTTAACGAAACTGATCGAGAAGAACCTTGGCTTTCGACTTTACCGGCGCATGCTAATTCAGGAAAACAAATGGCGTGCGGTTCGTTGGGGCCTAGACGGTAAGATGATCGATTTTGGCAAGCAAAAAGAAGTGCCAACGCGCGATTTAGTGCTCGAGCTGCTCGATTTTGTCGACGACGTTGTAGACGAGCTTGGTTCGCGCAAGGAGATTGAGCACATTCACACAATTCTCGAGCGCCGCACTTCAGCCGAGGAGCAACTCCGCGTGTTTGCGGAAACGAAAGATCTGAATTCTGTTGTTGATCGTCTTATCGAGCTCACGAGAGAAAATGTACCGCTAGCCACTGACTTCACGATGTCCGTCCCAAAAACCTCAGCTTCAACAATCTCTAAATAGGCCCGTTTCCAATCTAGCGGCGTGAGCTGCGCGCTTCATCTCGTTGCGCGAGATAGTATTGCCATAACATTCGCGCCGCCACTGAACGATAAGGCCGCCACACCTCAGCCATCGCCGCCATCTGCGTTGAGTTCGGCCTGCAGGAGAGCTGCTTGAGTTTCATTGCGGAAATCACGAGTGCCAGATCGCCTGTGGGCCAAATGTCGGGCCGGCGCAACGCCATCAGCAAGTAGATATCGGCGCTCCACGAACCAATGCCTTTAACTTCCATCAATCTGGCCTTTGCATCCGCGTCGCTCAGACGGGCCAGCTGCGACAGGTTCAAGCGCTTGTCATTCAGCAACTGAGATAGCTGCAGGCAGTAAGCAGTTTTCTGACGCGTCAGTCCGATTGACCGCAAATGAGGTTCACCGAGCAAAAGCATTTGCGCGGGCCTGAAGGGAACTACGCTTTTGTTCAGACGAGCGAACAGCGCCGCCGCCGATGCGAGCGAAACTTGTTGTTCGAGAATTATCTGAACCAGCGTTGCGAAGCCGGGCTTGCGTGCCCAAAGCGGTGGTGGACCATACTGCTTGAGAATAGCGGCGAGATCTTTATCGCGGCGCGCGAGCGTCTTTGCGGCGCGCGCAATGCTTTCTTCAGTTAAGGAAACTGATTGTGCGCGGATGATAGCGGCCAACCTTGCTATTTCTGATGAGCGAGCGCGAGGAAAAGAAAGTTCTCGAAGAGTATGCGGCCGTCGCGAGATTCGTTTTGATGTTCCCAACGCGTGCGGCTTTTGTTCCAGTCTTCAAATGATTTCTCAAGGTGGAATTGCACCGTGTAGATGAGCTGGCCGTCAGCGCGTTTCACCATCATCTGATTGCGGCAAAGATATGAGGTGGCCAAAAGCTTAAAGCCTTCTGGCATGCGATCAAGCTGCAAACCGTGGTTCTGCCACACGCGCAGGACGCGGGCCTCCGTTGTATAGTCCTGCCAAATGCCCGATTCGGGGTTCTTCATGCCGCGAAAGATTGGATCGTCCGGCGCGGTGATGCGAATGAAGCGATACTGGTATTCGATAGGCCGGTTTTCGCGCTGCTCATGTTGTTCCAACCGGTCCAGCGTCACCACGCGGGCCCCAAAGCTTAGCCCCACCAGCTGATGACCGCCGCATATCGCCAGCACTGGAGTTTTAGTCGTTCTAATAAACTCGCCAAACGTCTCGAGCACTGAAGGGTTGTAGTAATCAAAGTCCCGCAGCGTGCCGCTGAGCACGATGGCGTCGGGATTGAACTTCTTCGCAGCGGTGGCGATCATTGTCAGGTGAGTCACCTCGGTTACCGGTTCCTTAACCAGGCGCTCTACGTTGCCTAAAATATTCGCGATAGCCAGACCGGCAATATAGCGCTCGCGTTTGATTTGAGCAGCGGTCGTGCTGCCCCACTCGCTGCGTGCGATATCGGAAAGATCGTCTTCGTCGCGCAGCAGACAATCAACGACGAGCACACGGGCCTTTTCGATCCGCTTCTCGATCGGCTCATAACGACAAAATGTGTGTTGCAAAGGAAACGGAAGCAGGACGTCCGTTTCGGCAGGTAGGCTTTCAGTTCGTAGTTCCCCGGACTCTTCCATCATCAGAGTCATTAAACTTCGATTCGTTAATGTAATGCAAGTTGTCAGCGCGCACTAAAACCTAATCTTCTGTGTTAGCTGCGTTGTCTGGTGTTTTGCCTAAACTCCGGAACCGCGTCACCAGCGCCTGCTTCCGCAACCTCATTTCTAATGGCAGCGAGCAAGAGTTGCTTGATGCGACTGCGAAACGAATCTGACTTCTTAGCGGCAAGATGATCCACCAGCAGCAGCATTCGATACCACGACGATTCCAGTTCGTCAGCCAGTTGCGAGATCTTAGTAATGTCGTACGGCACCGCGACGTGCGCGCAACCAGCGCGCGCGAAAACCGAAAGGTAACGCGCGGTGGCCAGATCGGGACACAGCAAGCGTCGCTGGCCAATTTTCAACTCAATGCCCAGCAAAGTGTGCTGAATCTCGATGTGTGCTTTTGGTTTGAGTTCTTCGAACTTGTAGGCTCGCGTGCGTGTTTGGCGAACGCGTTCACGATAAACGTGCGGCAGCCACGCTGTGCTAAGTTCAGTCCGCACTTGAGCGGCATACTCAGGAGCATTTTCAGTTCTGGGTCTCCCAGTTTTTGATGAGGATGTAGCCATTGTAAAGACGCCCAACAAGTGGAATCTATTCAGATAGAACCGAACATTTCCATAGCATGGATGCAGAACCGCGAGCGGTAGCGAGCGGATGCCACACTCGACCGACTGATTGATTCTGCGCCTTGCAATGTCGAAGCTAACATCCGCTCGCTATTGCTCGCGGTTCTGCATTCGCTTTCTCAAGTCCGTGAATTCCGCACGAATGGCAGCAGTAAGACAGAACAGAAAGCATTAAAAAGCGGCGCACAAGTCGCCGCCGCCCAAAAGAGGAAAACGTTTTAACTTACTGCATGGAAACAGAAAAGGGCCTTTTCGTTTGCAGCGCGTTGATGACACGGCCCGGAAACAATCCAAGATAAAGTACGCCAAGCACCGTCAGCACCAAAGCTAGACCAATGCTTGCCGGAATTCGCGGCGCTTCCCACGTTGTCGTGCGTTCGCGGAAAAACATGACAATGATCAGTCTCAAATAATAATAAGCCGACACCGCTGTATTCAGAACACCGACCACAACTAACATGTAGTAACCCTGATCGAGCGCGGCGCGAAAGACCATTACCTTGCCAATGAAGCCGGCAGTGAGCGGCATCCCCAGCAAGCTCAAAAGAAACAGCGACAAAGCAAACGCCAGCCACGGCGCCTGAAAACCAATGCCGTTGTAGTCCTCAACTTCAGTGCGCCGATCTCCGATGCGCGAAATAAGCTGCACTACTGCAAATGCGCCGAGATTCATCACGGCGTAAGTGAGCAGGTAAAAGATTACCGCGGTGATGGCCGCGTTGCGTTGCTCGCCATCTGCGGCCGCGCCGGCGGCAATAAAGCCGACGAGCGCATAACCGGCATGTGCAATCGACGAATAGGCAAGCATGCGTTTGACGTTGTTCTGGGCGATCGCAACAACGTTGCCGACGGTCATGGTAATAATTGCGAGCACCACCAACGCTGTGAGCCATGCGGCATGAATCTGGCCGCTAACCGAACCGGCGACTGCGACAAAGGGAAACGCGAATACAAAAACTCTGATAAATGAAGCGAAGCCCGCAGCCTTTGGACCAGCCGCCATGAAAGCAGTAACCGGCGTCGGCGCGCCTTCATAGACGTCCGGTGTCCAAACGTGAAACGGAGCAGTGGCAATCTTGAATCCAAAGCCGACCAACATCATCGCCGCGCCGGCGAACAGCAGCGCCGGATACTGAGCGCTTGGGAGTCGCCGCGCAATCTCTGCAATGTTGGTTGTGCCGGGTAGCCCCGCCGCGGTGGCGGTCGCGCCGTAAGTTAGGGCAATGCCGTACAGCAAAAACGCGGATGAGAAGGAACCCAGAATAAAATACTTCATCGACGACTCGTTAGAGCGCACGTCAGTGCGGCGGAAACCACACATTACGTACGTCGCGATCGATAGAATCTCAAGGCCGAGGAAAACTATGACCAGGTCGCCAGCCGATGCCATAAACATCATGCCTGCAGTCGCAAACATGAGCAGCGCATGAAATTCGCCGGCAGGGAGACGCTCGTTTTCCACCCAGACCATGGAAATCAAGATTGTCAGCGCCGAGACTATGATGAATACAATCGTAAATCCGAGTCTCAACTCGTCCAACACGATCATGCCGTTGAATGCTTCGCTGACGCTGTGCCACGAAAGCCACAACCAAACGGAAGCAGCAGCAGCCGCAACCAGGCCCAACATGGAGAGGCCGCCTGTTACCCAACGTTGTGTCGGTTTTGCAAAAGCATCGACCAGCATGACGACCACGCCGATCAGGCAGACGATAAGCTCCGGCAAAATCATCGCCAGGTTAACGTCCGCGCGCGAAAGTTGTAATGCGAAAAAAGGCATTAAATGCAGAACAGTCCTCTAATGCGACGCGCCGCCCCCGTTGCGATTCATATTGACAGGCGCCACGGATGCAAACGAGCCGCCCGTCGGCGGCGCCGCAACGCGCGTGCGAACTTGATCTACGCTCGCTTGCGAACGATCTAGAAATACGCGCGGGAAGACGCCCATGAATAACATCAGTACAAGCAGTGGCAGAAGTAAGCCGACCTCTCGCGAGTTGAGGTCCTTTAATCCGGCGTTGTCGGGATTTGTTACCGGTCCAAATGTAACCCGCTGCAACATCCACAACATGTAAACCGCCGCCCAGATGACACCGGTGCCGGCCAGCATGGTCGCGATCCACGCGTGCTGAATTGCATTTGATGTCCAACTACCGAGCATGATTAGAAACTCGCCTACGAAGCCATTCAGAAACGGCAGCCCAATCGACGAAAGCGAGGCAATCACAAAAAGAGTCGAAAACCATGGCATCGGCGTGGCCAGTCCACCGAAATCTGAAATCTGCCGCGTGTGGCGGCGCTCGTAGATGAAACCTACAAACAAAAACAGTGCACCTGTTGAAACGCCATGATTCAGCATCTGATAAAGCGCGCCCTGCATACCCAATTCCGTGAACGAGAAAAGTCCTAAGACCACGAATCCCATGTGACTGACCGATGAGTACGCAACCAACCGTTTCACGTCTGGTTGGACCATCGCTACCAGCGCGCCGTAAATGATGCCGATAATCGCCAGCGTGATCATCACCGGCGCAAACTTGCGCGACATGTCCGGGAAGAGACCGAGGTTGAAACGTAACAGCCCGTAAGTTCCCATTTTCAGGAGCACGCCCGCGAGAATCACCGAACCCGCGGTTGGCGCTTCCGTATGCGCGTCAGGCAACCAGGTGTGTAGCGGGAATAAGGGGACCTTGATGCAGAAAGCAAAAGCGAAAGCAAGAAACAGCCAAAACTCCGCGCGCGGCGCCAACGTAGCTCCACCATCACGCATAGCGGTGAAGATCGCGACGTAATCAAACGTTCCATAGATGTAATAGAGCGCGATAATGCCCACCAGCATCAACAAGCTGCCGACGGACGTGTAAATGAAAAACTTTACTGCCGCATATATTCTTCGTTCCCCGCCCCAGATGCCAATCAAAAAGAACATCGGCACCAGCGATGCTTCGAAGAAGAGATAGAACAGAAGCAAGTCGAGCGAGACGAAGACGCCCACCATTGCGCCGGCCAGTAGTTGTAGAAACAGATAATAAGAAAGTTGGCGCTTTTGAATCGCGGTCCAGCTCGACAGGATGGCGATCGGCATCAACAGCGTTGTCAACAACACCAGCCAGAGACTGATGCCATCGATGCCGACGTGATAACGGGCACCGATCGATCCAATCCATAACACGTCGTCAACAAAGCGAAAGTCGCGCGTGCCGGCGCCGATGCCTTTGATCAGCAGCAGGGAAAGAATGAAATCTGCGACCGAGAAGGCAAACGCAATCCACTTATAGTTTGATTCGCGCCGCCCAGGGATAAGGCTGTAAGCGACGGTTACGAGGCCGCCGATTACCGGCAACAGAATGATCGCTGTTAGAAGGTGCTGCTGCATAAACTATGGCACCAGGTGCATCGCTTGAACGCCGAAGTAGGCAAAGAATCCAATCACTGCTATGGCGCCAAGCAGAATGATCGCTGCATAGGCGCGCACAAAACCACCCTGCATATGACGAACGGCGCGGCCACCCTCAGTGACAACGTCGCCGATTGCATGAAGGAAACCGTCGATGACGCCCACATCGAAAATCTTCCACAGCCCTTCGCGCGAGCCGGCATTAATCGGATTGATGACCGCGGCATCGTAAAACTCATCGACGTAATACTTGTTCTCAAGAATTCGTGGCATAGCGAGCAGCGGGCGTCGTTGAAAAATTAGCCAGCCCAGCGCGATGCCAAGCAGACCGATTGCTACCGATACGAGCGCCAGCAGTCGTTCCCCGCGTATTCCTGCTTCCGAATGCGGCGCCGTTGTTTCGTCAAGCGAAACGAAAGCAGGCGCACCATCTGTCGGTTGCGGTGGAGGTGAAAGCCAAATTGGTTCGGCAGCGGGCTCGCCTTCTGTTTTTGCACTGGGCACTTTTGCAATAACAGGATCGAGTGTTTGTTCGATGTAATTCGTCGGGTGCAAGCCCACTAGCGAACCAAGCGCATAGGGCACGCCGATAAATCCGCCGATAGTTGAAAGCACGGCGAGCACAATCAACGGCACAGTCATCAGCCAGGGCGATTCGTGGGGCTCGTGTACGGCGTGATCATCATGATGTGCGTCATCGTGAACGCCGCGAGCGCCGTCGACGTGATCCAGATGCTTCTCGCGAAAGCGCTCCGTTCCCCAGAACGTCATCACCATCATGCGGGTCATGTAAACGGCAGTTAGCAATGCCGTCAGCGCACCAACAAACCAGAGCGCTTTGTTCCAGACAGGACTCGGCAAGCTAAACAAACCTGCGCTCCAGGTGCGCCAGAGAAT
The DNA here is from genome assembly GCA_040003695.1 of bacterium. Taxonomy (GTDB): domain Bacteria; phylum Acidobacteriota; class Blastocatellia; order Pyrinomonadales; family Pyrinomonadaceae; genus PSRF01. The sequence continues at coordinate 2,665 of JBDUCB010000145.1, read as the reverse complement.
CTCATCCTTGGAGAAAAAGCCGGCGAAGATCGGTATCCCTGAAATTGCCAGCCAGCCGGTGAGCATGGTCACAAATGTGATGGGCATGTATTTCTTGAGTCCGCCCATGCGTCGCATGTCCTGCTCGTGATGCATGCCGTGAATTACGGAACCGGAACCGAGGAACAGCAATGCCTTGAAGAAGGCATGCGTAATCACGTGAAAGATCGCCGCTACAAATGCGCCCATGCCGCACGCCAGAAACATGTAGCCGAGCTGCGAGATAGTTGAGTAAGCTAAAACCTTTTTGATGTCGTTCTGCGCAATACCAATCGTCGCAGCGAACAATGCTGTTGCGGCGCCGATGACGGCAACGACAAACATCGCCGTGGGCGCATGCGTGTAGATGGCTGAACAACGCACGATCATGTAGACGCCGGCAGTTACCATCGTGGCGGCGTGAATCAAAGCCGAGACAGGTGTGGGGCCGGCCATCGCATCGGGCAGCCAAACGTAAAGCGGGATTTGCGCGCTTTTGCCAACCGCGCCGATGAAGAGAAGAATCGCGATCGAGGTTACACCGCCGGCGATGATCGAGTGCGCGGTAAAGGGATCGACACTCAACCCTGCAATTATTTGTAGCGCGCTGGTCACGCCGTGCGCGGGCTTATCGAAGAAACTGATCGAGCCCGTCAGGAAGAAGGTGAGCATGATGCCCATCACAAAGCCCCAATCGCCGACTCGATTCGTAATGAAAGCTTTCTTGGCGGCGTCGCCCGCTTCCTTGCGATCGATGTAGTAACCGATCAGCAGGTAGGAACAGAGCCCAACACCTTCCCAGCCGACGAACATCAACAGGAAGTTGTCCGCCAGCACGAGCGTCAGCATCGCGAACATGAACAAGTTCAAGAACGCGAAGAAGCGATAGAAGCCCTTGTCTTCATGCATGTAGCCGACGGCAAAGACGTGTATGAGAAAACCAACGAAGGTAACGAAAAGCGCGTAGGAGCCGCTCAAGCGATCCATCGCCAAACCAAAGTCGGCGCGAAACTTTCCTACTTGTACCCAGGTCCAGAGATGATCGAAGACAGGCTCAGTTGAACGAAGAGCGCCCCCGGATTTGAACGCGAGATAAAAGGCGACGACAGTGGAAACCGCGACCGCGCCACAGGCGATGAAGCCGATAAACTTCTCATTCCGCAGGCGGCGACCAAGAAACCAATTGATCGCGGCGCCGGCAAGCGGAGCAAAAATGATTAGACTGAGAAGGTTGTTTTCCATCAAACCCGACAGTTCTACAGTTTTAAGACGCTCGCATCATCAACGTCCAACGATTCACGGTTGCGAAAGATAGTAATGATGATCCCGAGTCCCACTGCTGCCTCGGCCGCCGCCACGGTCATGACGATGAATACAAAAAGTTGACCAGTCACGTCCTGAAAGAAGCTCGAGAACGCAATGAACGTCAGGTTCACCGCGTTGAGCATTAGCTCAATGCACATGAACATCGCGATGACGTTGCGCTTAATAATTACACCGACCGCACCAATGGTGAACAGAATGGCTGACAGCGCAAGATACCAGGAGAGTTGTGGCGCCATAGTTTTTACTCCTCTCCATCCCGCAACGAATCGACGCCGAGTAAATGCGCGGCTTCGTCCGTCGTGTTCGTTTCCACAGGGCGCAGATCGCCGACGGCGCGCGGATTGACAATGTCCATTGCCAGAACCTGTGTGCCCGGCACGACACGCGCAGTGGCCGATAACAAGCCGCTGCGGCGTGCCAACGACATCGCACCCACAATTGCCATCAGCAACAGAATAGAAGTGATTTCAAACGGCAGCAGGTAACGAGTAAAGAGACCTTCGCCAATCGAAGCCGTCAAGCCGACGTCTGACAGAGCGCGCGGCATCTGCCCGGAAGTTGCCTGCACTGAATATAGAATGAACGCTGTTTCGGCAATTAATATGGCCGCCATGCCCATTGCCGCCGGCACTAGAAACCTGAGCCGCTTGCGACGTGGTTCTTCGTGCTCGACGTTCAAAAGCATGATGACAAAGATAACTAACACCATGATCGCGCCTGCATAGACAATCACCTGCACGGCGGCAATAAACGGCGCCGCAAGCGTCACATAGATCGAGGCGAGCGCGATGAAAACCCCAATCAGCGAGATGGCGCTGTAGAGCGGGTTGCGCTGCGACACCATCGCAATGGCACTGCCAATAGCCAAGCCGGCGAACAGTATGAAGAGAAGCGTGGACATCTAAGAGCCGTAAATGGTGAATAGTAAATAGTGAATAGTCTTACGAATCGTTTAGAGGCGGGCGCTGCCCGCCGTCGCGTAACGCAAACTGTTAGTTTGCGACTACTCGCTATCACTCAGCGGGCCGCCTCCGCGCGTTTCGCAAACCTAACAGTTTGCGTTACGTCGTAAAAAACAAAACTGTAGCCGTCAGCACAATATTCAGAATTGCCGCCGGTAGCAGAAACTTCCAACCAAAATTCATCAACTGGTCGAAACGAAAACGCGGCAAGGTTCCGCGCAGCCAGATGTACAAAAACAGAAAAAACAAAATCTTTGCAAAGAAATAAATGACACCTAGCAAGGGAAGCTGCGCTACGCCGGGACCGTTCCAGCCGCCGAGGAACAACGTGGTCGCCAGCATTGAGACGGTGATCATGT
>JBDUCB010000049.1:0-1623 GCA_040003695.1 bacterium | reverse complement strand
CCCGGCAATCCCTGGCGCCCCATTCACCAGCACAACGCGCGTTGTTTCCCAGCGAGTCGCACCGAGCGCCAACGCCGCTTCACGTTGCGAGCCTGGCACCGCCGCCAGTACATCACGTACGACAGCAGAAATAATTGGCGTCACCATGATCGCGAGAATGATGCCGCCTGTTAACAAACCGATTCCGGTAATCGGTCCCTGGAAAAGCGGCAGCCAGCCCAACCAATGCTGCAACGGTGGCTCAACGTGGACGCGCAGGAAAGGCGCCAGCACAAAGATTCCCCACAGCCCATAAACTACGGAAGGGATCGCGGCTAGTAGTTCGATCAAAAAAGTGATTGGCCGCGCGAGTTGTCGCGGAGCTTGTTCAACCAAAAAGATCGCTATGCCCAAAGAAAGCGGCACGCTGATCACCAGAGCTAGCAGCGACGACACGATCGTGCCGTAGATAAAAGGGAGTGCGCCAAACTCACTTTTTACCGGATCCCATTCGGAACTGGTCAGAAAATGAAAGCCAAACTGGCGAATTGATGGCATCGACTTCATTGCCATCGCCACGATCATCGCGCCGACAATTAAAACCATCACCGCAGCGGCGACGAACAACACGCCGCGAAACACCGCGTCGCCTGTATTGCCGGTGGGTGAAAGCGTGCGCCGCAACCAAACGTTTAGCGAGGGGCGTTGTGCACTTATGACCTGTTCCATTTGAATGCCGGCAGAAATCGAACAAAAATCCAAACCGCAAGGCCGCAAACAACTTCGCAAAGGATCGCAAAGCTTTCTTCTCTGCTATCCTTTGCGCGAAACTGTGCGTGCTCTGCGGTTCCTTCTTTATTCTTTAGCTCAACGCAACGGCTTGCCGCCGGAAGTTATCGAACTGATCTTCGCTTCTGCTCGTTTGACGATCTCTGCGGGCAGCGGCGCGTATTGCAAGGCTTTCGCAAACTGCTCGCCGTCGTGGATTCCCCACCAGAGAAAATCAACCAACGCTTTTCCTTTCTCGGCGTTCTTCTGATCCTTGTAAGCGAGAATGTAGGTGTAACTCGAAATCGGATACGCATTTTCGCCGGCGGAGTTTGTGATCGATACGCGCAGGTCGTCTGGTGTTTGCGCCGAAGCCGAGGCAGCCGCAGCCGTTACCGCATCGATGGAAGGCTCGACAAATTTGGCGCTCGCGTTTTTGATTAAGGCCACTGGCAAATTGTTTTGCACTGCGTAGGCGAGCTCGACATAACCAATCGTGTTTGGTTGTTGCTTAATCTGACCGGTCACGCCTTCGTTGCCTTTACCACCCTGGCCCACTGGCCATTTGGGAGATTTATCAGTTCCGACCTTGTCTTTCCACTCCGCGCTTACTTTTGAAAGATAGTCAGTGAAGACGAACGACGTGCCGCTGGCCTCAGCACGATGGACCACCGTGATGTCTGCCGCCGGCAAGTTAACGCTCGCGTTGTCTTGTTTGATTTTTGGATCGTCCCACTTCTTTATCTTGCCCAGAAAAATATCGGCGAGCACCTCAGGCGAAAGATGAAGCGGCTGAGTAATCGACGCCACGTTATAGGTGACGACAACTGCGCCCAGCACCGTCGGAATGTGAAGCAGTTCGCCCGGTGAGGCTTT
>JBDUCB010000394.1:0-18225 GCA_040003695.1 bacterium | reverse complement strand
GACGTGGCAGCGTTTGTAGTACTTAAAGAAGGTAAAGCGGCGAATGAAGGTGAGCTAATTAAATATTGTCGCGAACGTTTGGCCGATTACAAAAGCCCAAAGACGATTCGGATAGTGGAGAGCCTTCCTAAAGGGCCGACTGGAAAACTTCTAAAACGCGAACTAGCGAAACAGTTTCAAATGCCCAAATGATTTATGCCTGGTTCAGACGCATCGTCGTGTTCTCATGACGCGAATGCTTGAGCCGATCAATCAGCCACCCGCCCAGCAGCCAAAGCGCGCAGAATGAAACCATCACTAGCGAAAACCACTTGCCATAGATCCCATCGGGTGAAAACTTTTCTGTGGCCGCGTGAAGCACTTCGCTGTTGGGCAACAGCCCTGCTTCTGAAAACTCATGGAAAGAGTAGATACCGACCTGCGCCATGAACAACAACAGAAAGATACCGGTAACCTGAAAAAATCTGCGGACATTAATGAGATGAGCAAACCGTGTCCAGCCCCACGCGAATAGGCCAGCGGCACAAACGCCTAACAGTGCGCCAGTGAGCAGTTGTTCGCGAACCTGCATCAACATCAATGCAGTCTCCATTCCTTCGCGCGTGATCATTAGGAAAGTAAAAAGAAACACGCCGGCGAATGCCGCCAGATGTGAGGTGCGCGACGACATCTGACCCAACCGGTGATGCATTCGTTCGCGTAGCTTTCCTCCCGTGCGCCACATGTGAATCACGAGCGTGCCTACCATAACAATTGCGACAACGCCGAGAACACCTTCGCGCAGTGATTCATTTCCGAGAAACTGTCCAATGTACGAGCCCGCCCGCGCGCCAAAGAGGCGTTCCGAACGAGTTTCATCAACGCCGGCAGAGAGCAGGTAACCGAGGCCCGCACTGGCGGAAAGTCCGGCGGCAATGGCGACGTACACAGCAGAACTCAGCCACTTGGCGCCTGATTTTTTTACGTAGGAAAAGATTACCGCGACCAGCAGGAAGGATTCGAAACCTTCGCGCAAAACGATGATGAAAGAATTAAGCATTACGGAGAACTTTCTTCGACAATTTCTGGCAGGCGTCGTCGAGGGAATCAAGTGGAAACCAGCCAACCGCAGTATAAGCTAATTGAAAACAGTTTTCAATTTCATAATCGACGACGTAGGACAGACATTCTTGTGTGTCCCCCCAGTTTCTAGCGAACAAAAGTCCGCAATGCCCAAGTATTACTGGCTGTTAACGGGGATGATCGCGAGATCCGCCCGGATAGGTCCTAGCTGAGTGACTGCGGTTAGGCGCAATGGCAGCCGGCGCGAGTCGTCGCTAATCCAGGCACGCAGTTGATATTTGTCGCCTTGCGCGTCGTCGGTGGTCAGTGAAATCTGAATGGCGGGAATGGTCTGCGAACCCAATTTCACATTCTCTCTTTGCAGTGCACTGATGAAAAGTGTCTTCGGCTTGTTGTTGACGAGAATTGAAATCGCGCTCCGTCGCGGCGGCGCCAGATTAAATGTTCGCAGGGCGTAAAAAAACGACAGGTAATCGTGAGTGCCTACCGGAATCTCAATACGATCACCCTTCTCTGAAATTGCGGTCCCGTAGTCCTGATTGATGGCGAGTTTACTCGTGAAGTGGCGACGCCCCTCACTCAGACTAAATTCCGTGTGAAAGGGAAGTAGTGTTTTCGGATCGACATAAGACGTGACGATGTCACTGGCAAAGAACACGTTCTGAAGCGCATTACTGGTTTGCGAACTAACTGTATATAACAAGCCGTCGTGATCGAAATATTTTGAATGTGCCCGGACCTGGAAGTTAGCTGTTGCAGCAGGCAACGCGATATTGGAAAGAAAGACCTGGTAATTTAGTTGCTCGCCAACTTTGAATGGCAGTTCTCCCAGGAAAGGGTCATCGGTACTGTCACTGTCAGTAGGCGGTGTGTCACTTCCGGTCGGTGAAGCTGCAATCACAACCGGTGGTCGAGCGAGCGGCTGTAAGGCCGTGGGCGTTGGCCCAGGCGCAGGCGGCAACGGCGGCGTGGCCACAAATTCCGAGCCCGCCAATTCAGCGCGAATATCTCCAGCCCGATGATGCGCAATTACAAGAACAGGAACATGCCTTTGATCGTCGCTGAAATAGAGCCTGACGTTATACCCGTTAATCTGGGAGTTGTTCCTGACTCGCAGCTGGCAAATGATCGTATTGAAAGAGCCAACGTTGGTTTTGATTGTGACGTTGCCGGTAACTGCTATTTCTGTGTCGTAGGAATCGTTTCCATCGCGCACCGAAATGAAGTAGGTCGAGTTCTGGCTGAGGGGTAAAGCCCTGATGCGGTAAATAGCAGACAGAAAATCGTAAGTGCCGGGAAATTCATTTATTCCTTTTGCGGACAATCCAGCGACACCCGCAGGCTGATTAAAGTCAGCCGAGGTGTCGGATGTGCGCGACGCGGCGCGCACGATTTGCTGACCGCGAAACGGCATGCCACTCACTGGATCGACATACGTTATGTAGTCGTTATTCACCGCGAACAGCGCGGCGTTGACCATCCCGGTAGTTTCGATGTGTCCTTTTAGTTGCACGGCGTCGCGCCCAAAAAAGCTTCCGCGAGCAGCGACGAGAAGTTCAAGGTGGGCTGCGCTAACGAAGTTTGAAAAGGAGACGTTATAAGTCAGGCGTTCGCCCACGCGATAAGGCGCTGGAGAAAAACCGAGAGGAGTGGGATCGTTTGTGCGCTGGGCGCTGGACGAAGGAACGAGCGCGGCCAGAAGAACGAACGAACTAAAAACAACGAGCAGTTTCAACCTTTGGTTCACTCCCTGAATCATAATTCAAAACTCGTCGAGAGCAAATGCCGCACCCTCCGGGTAACTTAAACGCGGCAATACCCTCGGAGTTCCGGCGATTCAAACACGGCCGCCCGCCACAGTGGCCCGCATCTCTTCAATAATTTGTTGTGCTGCGCGTGCCGGGTTCGCGGCCGCGATAATCGGACGGCCCACCACTAGATAATCGGCCCCGGCCGCGATTGCCTCGCGAGGCGACATCACGCGCGACTGATCGTCGTTGGCGGCGCCCGCAGGACGCACGCCAGGAGTAACAACAATGAAGCCGGGCCTCGTTACGATAGTGCGAACCAGCGAAACTTCGCGAGCTGATGCAACCACACCATCAAGGCCGTTGGCCGCTGCGAGTTGGGCCAGGCGGGCAACCAGCGCATCTGTTTTCTCTTGCACGCCAATCTCTTTAAGCGTCTCGTCGTTACTGCTGGTGAGAACGGTCACGCCGAGAATCACTGGGAGCGCGAGTCCTTCACGCTCAGCACATTCCGCGACTGCTGCCGCAGTGCGACGCATCATTGTGCTTCCGCCAGCTACGTGAACATTGAACATTGAAACACCGAGTCGTGTGGCTTCCACGCCAGCGGCGGCAACGGTATTAGGGATGTCGTGAAACTTCAGATCCAGAAAAATCTTTTCGCCCCCCTTGGTAATCTCCCGAACCAGATCAGGACCAGCGACGGTAAAAAGCTGCGAACCGATCTTGAACATGCCTGCAATACCGCGCAGCGAATCGACAAGCTGCCTGGCCTCAGCCGCAGTCTCCACATCAAGCGCGACGATTAATTTGTTTTGCGCAGCATTCATTCAGTTGAATCGATGGTTCCAAACTCAGTTGGCATACTCTGTGGCGCGACATCCTACTGCTTCGTCAAATGAAACGAACCCTTCGTGCGAAAGGATGCGACGCAGGCCTTCATTAATATCTTTCGCGATCGAAGGGCCTTGATAGATGAAGCCGGTGTACACTTGAATTAGGCTAGCTCCGGCCGCAATCATTTCCCACGCATCGTCCGCATCAAAAATCCCACCGACGCCAATGATAGGCAGCGTACCACGCGTCAGAATATAAAGGGTGGCAATTACTCTCACAGCCTGGGGTCGCAACGGCGCGCCGCTGAGACCGCCTTCGCCCACTGTTTTTACTTCGTTCGCGCTGGTTCGCAGCCCGGTGCGTTTGATTGTCGTGTTAGCTGCTATCAATCCTGCCACTTGATTGCGTTGCGCAACTTCAACTATCTCCTGCAGCTCTTCATGTTCGAGGTCTGGAGAAATTTTCACCAACAATGGCAACAATCCGGACCTGCCTGTCTGATGTGCAAGTTCTTTGTTTCGCGTTTGTAGTGCCTGCAACAATATTTCCAACTGACCGGCTTGTTGCAGTTCGCGCAGGCGAGCGGTGTTTGGCGAACTCACATTAACGGCGATGTAATCGGCAACTGCATAGACAAGTTCAAAGCTCTTCAAATAATCATCGACCGCATTCTCGAAATCAACCGCCTTACTTTTTCCAATGCTGACTCCAAGAATGCAGTCGGGTTTCTCCCCAGAAACTCGTTTTACAAAATCACCAGCACCTTTGTTATTAAACCCGGCGCGATTTATTAATGCTTTGTCCAGGGGCAGGCGAAACAACCGCGGCCGTTTGTTTCCCGGCTGCGGATAATACGTAACTGTGCCTGCTTCAATGAAACCGAAGCCCAGCGCAGCCAAAGATCTTAGCGCGATACCATCCTTGTCAAAACCGGCGGCAAGTCCAACCGGGTTGTCGAAAGCCAAGCCAAACCTTCTCAGCTTGCCAAAAGGGCTCCGCAAGTAGCGTTCGCCGATTAGATGCTTTGTTAACTTCGAATTAAAAGAAAGAGAAGTAAGCGCCAGTTCGTGGGCCAGCTCCGCGGGCAGGCGAAAGAGTATCGGTCGCAACAATGAGCGGTAGATCATTCAGACGAATCGTCGTGTGATTTCGCGTTGGAGACTAGCAGAGCGCGTAGACCGTGACAAGTTGTTTGCAAATCGTTTAGATTGCGGAATCCGACAGCAAAAATAGGCGTCGAAACTTCAAGGAACCGCCATTTCGATTAAAGGAGAAAGTATCATGAGCAAGAAAAACGTTTTGACGATGTTTGCCGCCGCGTTGCTGGTTTTCAGTCTGAATCAGGCCCTCAACGCACAAAGAGATTGGATCCACCTGGGCGACAAGCATGTCGACGGCAAGTCAGACCACGATAAAATTTCAGTCGGCCGCGATGATGGCTGGTTTCGTCAACTGCAGATTCGCGTTGAAGATGCGCCAGTTAATTTTCAGCGCGTCGTGGTCCATTTCGGCAATGGCACTGACGAAGAGATGCAATTTCGCGAGCGAATTAACCCGGGCACTGAGACGCGGGCAATGGATCTGCACGGCCGCCGTCGAATAATCAAGAGCGTCGATTTCTGGTACGAAAAAGCGAATTGGGGTTCGACGCGACCCACCGTTCGTCTGTATGGACGCTGACCGGGGGGTAGGCAGTAGGCAGTAAGCAGTAGGCGGAAGACAGCAAACAGAGACAACAGAAAGAAGAACAGTATTGTTCAAAGAACTAAGTACAAAGACCAAACACCAAAGACCAAAGACCGAAAACCGAAAACCGAAGACCGAAAACCGAAGACAGTGTTCGGTTGTCACTAACTGAACGTTTTTGTTAGTATCCGGCGCAATGGATTTCCTGGAAAAGGCGCGCATCATGGATAGTCCGCGAATCAATCGCGCGCTTGCCCGACTCGCTTCCGAAATTGTCGAAGAAAACCATGGCGCCGGCGATCTTTATCTGGTTGGCATCCGGCGTCGCGGTGTGCCACTGGCTGAACGAATGGCAGATAAAATTGCCGACTTGGAAGGCGATCGACCGCCAGTCGGTGTGCTCGACATCACCCTTTATCGCGACGATCTTTCGACAGTGGGCGCCAAGCCGATCGTTAACCGCACCGAGTTGCCGGGTGACATCGAAAGCCGCAACATCGTTTTGATCGACGACGTGCTTTACACCGGCCGCACAATCCGCGCCGCGCTTGATCAGTTGATCGACTTTGGCCGCCCGCGACGTGTGCAGCTCGCAGTACTGATTGATCGAGGCAAGGAGCATCGCGAACTGCCGATACAGGCAGACTACATCGGCAAGCTGGTGCCGACCAAGAAGAGCGAGATCATAAAGGTGATGCTACAGGAATTTGATGAGGAAGAGGGCGTGGTCATCGTCGAACGACCGGCGACGGAAACTACTTAACGCAACTGGCGGCCAGCGTGGGCCGCTTTTTTTATGAAGTCCGACAAACTTCAGTTTGTCGAACAGGGGACAGCGACAAACTAAAGTTTGTCGGACATCAAATGACGTTCAATCGCAAACACCTGCTTGGAATCCGCGAACTTGATGCGAGCGAGATTACGCATTTGCTCGACACGGCTGAATCGTTTCGCGATGTTTCGAAGCGCGAAGTTAAAAAGGTGCCGGCGTTGCGTGGGCGCACCGTTATCAATCTCTTTTTCGAATCGTCAACGCGCACGCGCACCTCGTTTGAGATTGCAGCCAAGCGGCTTTCCGCTGATGCAATCAACATCAGCGTTTCAACTTCCAGCGTCAGCAAAGGCGAAACGTTGCTTGATACGGCACGGAATCTGGAAGCGATGGCGCCCGATTGTATTGTAGTGCGGCACGCGATGGCGGGAGCTCCTCATCATCTTGCGAGAATGGGTAAGGCGCCAATTGTTAATGCCGGTGACGGTTCGCATGAACATCCGACGCAGGCTTTGCTGGACGCCTTAACTATTCGCGAATACAAAGGCCGCATTGCAGGACTGAAGGTCGCGATCATCGGCGACGTGCTGCATTCGCGCGTGGCGCGCTCGAATGTTCATCTGCTTACCAAACTAGACGCTTCAGTCAGCATCGCCGGTCCTGGCACGCTTGTGCCGGACGAATTTGCGAAGCTGGTGGACAAAGGTTTGTGCGTTGAGCGGCGCATTGAAGACGCGATTGAAGGTGCAGACGTAGTGATGATTTTGCGGATACAACGAGAACGGCAGCAGGAAGCATTTTTCCCCTCCATGCGCGAGTACGCAGTTCACTACGGCTTGCATGTGGATCATTTGAAGCACGCGGCGCCGGACGCCATTGTGATGCATCCGGGTCCGATGAATCGCGGCATCGAAGTTTCTTCAGAAATCGCCGATAGCAGTCGCTCGTTGATTCTGGATCAAGTTACTAACGGCGTGGCGGTGCGTATGGCTGTGCTTTATTTACTCGCCGGCGGTGGGGCGCATAGCGAGGTTGAAGATAAGGGCCATTGAGTCTGTATGTAGCGCAAACTTTAGTTTGGATTTAACCATGGTCACATTTGATGCAGCAAACTGAGCGGAACACACGCAAACTAGAGTTTGCGCTACAAAGATGAAAGTCTTAATCGCAAACGGCTACGTAATCGATCCGGCGCAGGAAATTAATGCCGGCAGAAATTTGCTAATCGAAGATGGTCGTGTCGTGGGTTTGTTGGAACGAGACGAAGAACTTCCGGAAGGCGTCGAGTTTCTCGATGCGACCGGTTTGGTAGTTGCGCCTGGTTTCATTGATATGCACACGCATCTGCGCGAGCCAGGCGCCGAATACAAGGAGACTATTGCCAGTGGCGCGGCTGCGGCAGTAACAGGCGGTTGGACCAGCGTTTGCGCGATGCCAAATACTGACCCCGTAAACGATAGCGCTGCTGTCACTCGTTTCGTAATCGAGCAGGCACAGCGTGCGCAGCTCGCAAACGTTTTTCCGATTGGCGCAGTCACAAAAGGTTCGAATGGGAAAGAGCTCGCCGAAATGGGTGAGATGAAAAGCGCCGGCATTGTTGCGGTTTCAGACGACGGCCGCCCGGTGGCGAGCGCCGGCATGATGCGCCGCGCGATGGAGTATGCACGCGGGTTTGATCTTCCAGTCATCGACCACTGTCAGGATCCGACGTTGAGTGGCGGTGGGGTTATGCACGAGGGACACTGGTCGCTGCTCCTTGGTTTAAAAGGAATGCCTGCCGCCGCCGAAGACGTACACGTCATTCGCGATTGCGTACTCGCAAAACTAACTGGCGCTGCGGTGCACATTGCGCACGTTTCGACGCGCGCGTCTTTGGACGCCGTTCGCCGCGCCAAGGATGCAGGCTTGCCCGTCACCTGCGAAGTCACACCACATCATTGGACGCTGACGGATGAAGCGATTGCTGAGTTTGACACCAATATGAAGATGAGCCCGCCATTGCGGAGCCGTGATCACGTCGATTCTTTACTCGCCGGTTTGGAGGATGGGACTATCGATGCCATCGCCACCGATCATGCGCCGCATCACGCAGATGAAAAAGCGCTTGAGTTTGACGAAGCGCCGTTTGGCATAACCGGATTAGAAACTGCAATCGGCCTGGCGTTCGATCTTGTGCAGCAGGGCGTTATCGATCTCGAGCGGCTGGTAACACTGTGCTCGACAAACCCAGCGCGAATATTTGATTTGCAGGAACGTGGCAGCCTCGCTGCGGGCACCCACGCAGACATAACGATTCTCGATCCTGCCCATGAATGGACCTTCGACGTCAACAGTTCAAAATCCAAAAGCAGGAACACCCCGTTTCACGGCCGAAAGATGACGGGCGCCGCAGTCGCCACCATCGTGGGTGGCCGTGTGGTCTATCTAAATCCCAATTACACTCGCCTCACCAACACGAAACAGCGCAAGGCGTCGGCCAAGTAGGCAGGCATTCCTGTTAGAGGCTCGGCCTAAAGAAAACCAAGCAATAGATTTCATTTCTCATTTTCCGATATCGATTGGAAGTGCCGATGCATTAATCGGAGCCCCCAAAGAACACTATTTCCCTCTCCCATTGGGAGAGGGAAAAAGGGAGAGGGCTTGAGGAGTGTTCAGCAAACCCTTCCCCTCTTTCCCCTTCCCAAAGGGAAGGGGATGTAAGAGCGATGAGAAATGAGAAATGAAAAATGGAAAATGTGAAATGGAAAATCTTATTTTTTCTTTCGACTTAACTAGCGCAGTCTTAAACGAAAAGGGACAGGCAGGAATGCCTGTCCTACAAAGAAAAAGGGACAGACAAGAATGCCTGTCCTACTTCAATTTGTTGGAGGCCCGCCCGCGCTCTCCCCTTCGCTTGCGGGCCCCTTCAACATCGGCAACCGCAAGGGCCGCCGATTCCGTAACGCAAACTGATAGTTTGCGACTTGAAAAACTACCGCACGTTCGCAGCGGGTAGCGAGAGCGTCTGGTTTAGCACCACGCCAAACTCAGTGCCTGACTTCACAACCGCTTCGTTGCCCTTCGAGAACACTGCGCCGGCTGTGCCCAAACCTCCGCCGACTATTGCGCCAATGCCTGCGCCTTTTCCGCCGCCGGCAATCGCGCCGATTAGGGCTCCCGCTGCCGCTCCGCCGCCAATAAACACCACGTTACGTTTCATCGCTGAACGGCCCGAAACTTCGCCTTCGTTGTCGGCCGCAACGTTATTTGCCGTGACGTCCGTCAAGTCGCCATTCATGGCGCGAGCAATGCCGGTTGGCAGTCGCAGTGAAACAAAATGAACACCAATTGTTCCTGCCTTGCTCTTGCGCGATGCGCGATCCACGGTCATTACGCGGCCAACAATCTCACTGCCCGCGGGAATTACTTCAATACCGCTTGCGTAAACTGGAACTACGGTGGTGGTCGTAAACTGATCACCGACGCGCGCGGTCTCGGAAGTAATTGTCTGGTTCATGCGCACGCGTATTACCTGACCAGCGTTAACGTTGTAATAAACAATCTGCGGCACCGGCGTGGTGCGCACAATTGTAGTGCGCGTGTGCCGTCGCAAGCGCGGCCGGCGTCTCGTTTGGCCCAGCGCGGGCACGACTGTCGACGCAATCAACCCGACCAGAATTAATAGGCTGGTAAAATTCTTTGCTACTCGATTTGTGATATTCGTTTTCATGTCGATCCTCCGGCCATGCCGCCCGCTCATCGTCAAGCTTTAGCGCGCCGTCTCAGATCCATTAAAGAAGTGTTACGACGCGCTGCGAAAGTTACTTGAGCAATGGCCGTGCCATCTAATGCCTGGTGGATCGGGACTCTGAACTTCAACTATTTGTAGGTTTAGAGAGGACGCTTTTGCCGAGCAGCAAACTAATCTAAAGAAGGTAAACGATGTGCGATGCGCTGGGGTCGTTGTGCACGATTTGGAATGGGGTAGGACAGGCATTCTTGCCTGTCCCTTTTTTCGGAGCGCCGGAAGCCTGTCCTATTTCAGCCGATACTTTTGAGGTTTAGAAGAAGTCCTTTCGATTACTTTCCTGGCTTCCAAATCCAGTTTTACCGTTTCTCCATACCAACTTATGTTCCCTGAAAATTTACCCTTTAAACTCTTGTTGAGCTCGTTGAATAATTCCGTGTGGGTGAGTTCTTTATTTCGTAATGCTGACAGGATAGCCTTTTTAAGCGTCTCGTAGCTTTGCTTGTTGATATTTTTTCCGCTTTTGCCCAATGGGTGTCTGGTAAGTATTTTTTCTTCAGCCATTTTTGCTTCTCCTTCTCTCAACGCTCTGCCCTCATGCCATCGGCTTGTAGCACAGCAAGACATTTCCATTGCCGAAGGTACGTGTCTTTGTCTGCTTCAGCTTGAGCTTGTTTGAGACTCTGTCGAACATCGTCCTCCCGTCGCCAAGTACGATAGGATTCACCACCATCTGGTATTCATCAATCAAACCGGCGGGCGCCAATTGTGAAACAATGCTACCGCTTCCCAAAATCACCAGGGTCTCGCCATCTTCTTCCTTCAGCTTTCGAACCTCGTTCGCAAGGTCGCCTTTCATTAATCTTGTATTGTTCCACGAGGCGTGGTCCATTGTTCTGGAAAAAACTACCTTCGACGAACTATTCATGTGCTCGGCAACCTCGGGAAATTGCTGCGCCGCAGCGGGTGTCGGCCAGAAGCTGTTCATCAGATCATATGTGATTCTGCCAAACAACAACTCGCCTCCGGAGTTTGCATTCTCTGCGACAAAGTCGTTCCATTCCGGGTCCTGATTATGAGCCCAGCTCATGTCGCCGTTCTTGTCTGTAAAGTAACCATCGACGGTCACGGAATTAAAGACGCTGAGTTTCCGCATCGTTCTTCTCCTGCGCGGTTATTCAAACACGCGCGCGCGTATTTGCCGCTAATGTTTCCTGAGACCCTTGGGAAAGGCATCGGCTATAGCGTTTAACTCGATATCGTGTTCCAGCAGTGCTTTCAGACCCGCAAGCACCCAGGTAAAGCCGCCCTTCGAATCAAGTGCATCGCTTACCACCTTGTCGCCATCTCCATCGAAACCGGAATTTGTAATGGTGACGTACGTCTTGTCGTTTTCGTAAGGATTAAAAACCCATTCGACTTCGGTCATGGAACCATAGTTACCCCACGCAACCAGAATTCTCTTGTTTGTTTCTACAACTTTGACTTCTACCGAGATGGAAATATTGTACATCTCCCACGTCCATGTAATTTGATTGCCCGCTTCTACTGGTCCGCTACTTTTGGTGAACCAAAATCTGGCGGTGATTTCGGGATCAATGAAAGCCTGGAAGACTTCCGCGACTGGTTTGCGAATGAGGCATCTCCGCTTTTGCAATCGGTAGCTGTGTTAGTTGAAGGTTTTTCATAGTGTCTTTCGAGAGTTTTGGCAGTGCTCAGATGTAGACTGATCCGAACTTAGTTATAGATGAAGAACT
Source organism: bacterium (assembly GCA_040003695.1). GTDB lineage: Bacteria > Acidobacteriota > Blastocatellia > Pyrinomonadales > Pyrinomonadaceae > PSRF01. Next base: position 6,636 of record JBDUCB010000394.1, on the reverse strand, counting down.
GTATGGCCCAGAAAAGCAGCTGCAGATTTACGCAGATGGACGCTGATCAAAACAGAACACGGTTGAGCTGGCCAAAAGCGTTCCGATTCCGGATACTTTTCTCTGTTTGGATTCTGATCGGTTTGTATCTGCCTAAATCCGCGGCTACTTTTCGTTATTATTCTGAAGGCGTACCCACCCGCTACCGCAGGTGGTACTGACAAATCTCATTGCCCGTCATAGGCTCGCTTCAAAGTTGGGATATCGATCTTCTTCATTTTAAGCATGGCGTCCATCACTCGCTTGGATTTCGCGGGATCTTTATCCTGCAGCATCTCGATCAAAACCTTGGGAACGACCTGCCAGGACAAACCATACTTGTCCTTAAGCCAGCCGCATTGTGATTCTTGTCCGCCTCCTCCAGTGAGTTTGCCCCAGAACTTGTCCACTTCGTCCTGCGTCTGGCAGTTCACCACAAACGATACGGCTTCGGTGAATTTGAAATGCGGGCCGCCATTTAATGCCACGAATTTCTTCCCATCGAGCTCGAATTCCACCGTCATCGCAGATCCCTTTGGTCTCCCGGCGGCCTGCGACGACGCTTCATCATAGCGGGTGATGCTATTAACCTTTGAATTGTCGAAAACCGAAACATAAAAATTCGCGGCCTCTTCGGCTTTGTCGTCGTACCACAGAAATGGAGTAATCTTCTCCTTCGTTCCGCTTTCACTTGTTGTCATTGCGCTGCTCCTTTGAATTTTAGTAGCACAGACTTTAGTCCGTGCGTTTGGAATGATCAATCCGAGAACATAGTTTGTGCTACGTAGTTTTTGCCGGCTGCAATGTTACCCCGCGCATTCGAACCAGGAAGTATATGGCGCATAGCCACAATAGCGCTGCAGTGAACCAGGCTACGAGCGAAGCCCTCAAGCTAAAGGAATTGCTAGCGACCGATACTGTTGAGGGCAGAATGTCCCGCGTGTTGTTGACGGCAGCGTGCAGCAGCATTGTCAGAAATAGGCTGCCATTGGTGCGCCAGTAGAGCCACGCCATCGCAACTGATATGGCGGTCACTGCCAGAACGTACACCGGGAATGATTGGCCGGAATTGTCGCTACCGGGAATGAGAAAGAACGGCAGGTGCCAGCAGCCCCAAGCTACTCCCAGAACTATGCTCGCGCGCGCGAGCCCGATCCGTTTTGCCAAACGCGGCAGCGCATAACCGCGCCAGCCGATCTCTTCCCCAGCCTGCACCGGTGTCGAGACGATGATGGCGCCCAGCATGATGAACCAAGGTGTTTGACCAAACGCCGGCCAGTCACCAATCGCGATGCGATGAAGTAAGGCCACCGTGAGTTTGATGACCGCGAAGTAGCAGACCGCGAATATGTACCAGCGCGCCTGCGCCGGAAACTGGACCATTCTACACAGCAACGCCGTTATTCCTGCATGGCCCTCGCCACGCGCAGTGAGTGCGAGCGCCACTAACCCCGGAGCGAACACGCCGATAAGCAAGAGAAAATCTCCGAATATGGAGAGGCCTCGAGGCGGCGAGAGAGTTCCACCGGAGAGAATCGCCACCCCGATCCAAAGCGCCCAACTAACAGCATAAGTAAGAAAGAAAAACTTCAGCAGGGATCGCATGATTGTTTTCAACTTATATCGCAGGCACACTTCATGCGGAAGGACTAAAAATAGGAGTTCGGATGACAAAGAACTATTGGCGGATTAGATTGGTGCCGAGGGCGGGAGTCAAACCCTCACGACCTAACGGTCAACGGGCTTTTGAGTCCCATGAAACCGCCCAATTACCTAGTCTTACCAAATGATGCAAGCCAGTATGATGTCAAAACACCGACAAAATTATCTCTTCTTGGATGAAGATTTTTTGCGCGGCACCTTACCGCCGGCCTTACGAGCTTGCGACAATCCAATCGCGATCGCCTGTTTCTTGCTCGTCACTTTCTTGCCGGAGCGTCCGCTCTTCAGCGTTCCTTTCTTACGCTCGTGCATAGCCTTCTCAACTTTTTCAGATGCGTTCTTTCCGTTTAGGCATTGCCATATCCTCCTCTAGAATCGTCTCACCCTGTTTGCGGAATCAGATTTCGAAAAATTATTTCTTCCGTGTCTTCGCCGCCTTTTTTTGCGGAACGCGAACGCGAAGCGGCCGAACGTTTCGCCGCTACACTCCTAGCATGTCGCGACAAGGCTGTTTTGGATGCGGCGCGATGTCCTTCGCGCTTCAGCGCCTTGGAAGTCGCACGAGATCGCTTTGCAGACTTCTTTCCTTTGGTAGCGCTTTTTCCTTTGCTAACGTCGCGCGCGGCTTGCTTACGAGTTTTCGTCGACGCTTTCGCTTTCGCGGGCGGTGGAAGATCGATGCCAGCCCGGCGCGCCTTCGATAAGCCGATCGCAATCGCCTGCTTAGTTGAGCGAGCGCCGTGTTTTCCCTCGCGAACGTGATCGATTTCTTCCCGGACAAACTCTCCTGCTTGCGTGCTCGGAGCTTTTCCTTCGCGCTTGTCTTCCTCTGCGCGTTCCAGTGTTTCCTTCTCCGGCATAGTCAACTCCTTTCACTTGTTCTAAATTAAGAAGGTATACCTGTCAGCTATTCCAAAACTGCCCCCTCCACCAACTCCGGCGGCACGGGTGGATCGGAACGCAGTATGAAATTCAGTTTCGACATCGTGGGGCATCAGTACTAGTGTGGCGACAGCGATTGAGTAATGAGATGAAACACAAGCCGGAAGTCATAGTCATAACCCTGGTTTTCTCCGAATAGCTTCGGAGAATTTTGGCTGAAGCATGACAATCATGCGAGACAATTCGACAAAACCGAGTATCGCCAAAGGAATTCTAGTTGGCTTAATAGCCGGTCTGGCTGCCTCATGGACAATGAATCGTTTTCAGGATGTTTGGATTGCACTATCGCCTGCAAATGATCTAACAAATGATGAGAGTTCGACTGAGGAAAATCGCGAGTCCGAAGATAACGCAACAGTGAGAGCAGCCTCGGCCATTTCGGAAGGATTATTCGAACACCGGCTGACGGCTGGTGAAAAGAAGATCGCGGGACCTGCCGTGCATTACGCAGTAGGGGCCACAAGCGGAATCGTATATGGCATCGCGGCTGAATTTCTGCCTGAAGTCACCGCGGGTCTCGGTTTGCCTTATGGGACAGCATTCTGGCTTGTGGTTGACGAAGGCGCAGTGCCATTTGCTGCGATTTTCTAAACCGCCAACTGCTTATCCATTTTCAACTCACATTTACGCGCTGGCTTCTCATCTTGTGTTTGGAGCAACTGCGGAAGGAGTAAGGCGTTTGCTACGCGGACAGTCTTCCATCCCAACGGCGCTGCGCCGCCGTTAACCCGGGTGTGAAATCCATTCCTGCAAATGAGAAAAATGACAATCGAGTTTGTATGCGACCTCTCCGGAAAGCCGAGTCCGCTGGGGCACTTCTGGGAATACTGCGTGGGCAGCGACCACGCGCCGGTGACACTGCGTGCCGACTGGCAACATCAGTTGCGGCGCTGCCACGAAGAGCTTGGTTTTGAACGCGTTCGTTTTCACGGTCTGCTCTCGGACGATTTCGGCACCCTTGTTCGCGAAAGAGACGGTCTTATCTTTTCCTTTTTCAATTCCGATCAGATCTTTGATTTTCTAATCTCTATGGGCATGCATCCGTTTGTTGAATTGAGCTTCATGCCAACAGCGCTTGCTTCCGGCACCAGGACTGTCTTTCATTACAATGCGAATGTCACTCCACCGAAGGACTACAAGCAGTGGGCCGCGCTAATTAGGAAGCTGGTGCGCCACTGGCGCGATCGCTACGGCATCGACGAATTGAAGCAATGGAACTTCGAGATTTGGAACGAGCCCAACCTGAAAGCTTTTTGGACCGGAACACTAAAGGATTATTTCAAGCTGTATCGTTACAGCGTCGAGGCCATTAAGAGTGTTGATTCATCGTTGAATGTAGGTGGACCGGCGACAGCGAACAATGAATGGATCGAAGAGTTTCGCGACTACTGTGAGCGAAACAAGATTCCACTCGACTTTATCAGCACGCATCATTATCCGACGGATGCTTTCGGCAAGCCTGAGGATAATACTGAAATACAATTATCAAAAAGCCGGCGAGGCGTGTTGAGAGAGCAGGCCCTGGACACGCGCCGACAAGCCCGAGAGCTACCGCTTTATTACACCGAATGGAACAGTTCGTCTAATCCACGTGACACTTTGCACGACGCGCCGTACGCGGCAGCCTTCATCACTAAATCAGTGATGGACGTTGCGGGGATTGTTGACGCGTACAGCTTCTGGACTTTCTCAGATATCTTCGAAGAGAACTATTTCCCATCGATTCCTTTCCACGGCGGATTTGGTTTGCTCAACCTTCACGGCATAGCCAAGCCGACCTACCGCGCCTTTCAATTACTTCATCGATTGGGAACCATGCAGTTACTGGTTGATGGCCTTCATGAAACGGTAAACGTCTGGGTTGTTCGCGCTGACGAGAAACTGACTGTTCTAATGAGCAATCATGCGCTGCCTGGGCATGCAATTGAGAGCGAGCGAGTGTCAATGCGTTTAATGAATGCTCCCGAGCCACGCACTGCATGGATTGAAAGGATTGATGAAGAGCATGCTAATCCCCGGCGGGCCTGGACCAAGATGGGCTCGCTCGAATATCTGAGCGAAAGGCAGGTTACTAACCTCCGGGACTCATCCAAGCTTGTTCGTCAGCAACAACGATTTAAGTATAAAGAGAAAATCATTTCATTTGAGATCAACTTGCCGCCGCACGGCGTGGCTGCTATTGAGTTTGAATTTGCAGAAGGCCTCGCAGGGTAACAGACATGAAAGTACTTCATCCGTCGCTTAGTGACAACGAATTGGCCAAGCTGGAGTCGGATACTTTCAAGTTTTTCCTGGCCGAGATGCATCCGGGAACCAGCCTTTTGCCCGAAAGCACTCGCGAAGGAGCCCCAAGCTCAATCGCTGTCGTAGGCTTTGCCCTGACTATTTATCCAATCGCAGTCGAGCGCGGCTATCTCTCGCGCGCCGAGGCAATCAAGCGAACGCTGGCAAATCTCCGTTTCTTTTATGACGGTCCTGATGGGGAAGGCCCGGACGCGATTGGCCGCAAAGGTTTCTATTATCATTTTCTCGATATGAATACCGGCCGCCGTACCTGGAAGTCGGAAGTCTCCACGATCGATTCAACCTATTTGATTGCCGGCGCGTTAACGGCGGCTCAATATTTTGATCGCGATAGACCTGACGAGCGAGAGATTCGTCAACTTGCGGATGAACTGTATCGACGCGCGGACTGGCAATGGGCACAGCATGGTGGGTTGACCGTCACACATGGATGGAAACCGGAAACCGGGTTCATCAAATATCGCTGGACCGGCTACAGCGAGGCTTTGATCCTTTACATACTCGCGCTCGCATCACCGACCTTTCCTGTTGCACCCGAGAGCTATCGCGCGTGGACCAGAACTTACAAATGGAAAAATCTGTACGGTCTTCAACATCTATACGCCGGCCCACTTTTCATTCACCAGCTTTCGCACATGTGGATCGACTTTCGCGGCATTCAGGACGACTACATGAGAAGCAAGGCAATCGATTATTTCGAAAACAGCCGCCGCGCAACTTACGCACAACAACAATACGCCATTCGAAATCCGAGACGCTTTAAGGGATACAGCGAATATATTTGGGGACTTACGGCCAGCGATGGACCAGGGCCGGCAACGCGTCGCGTCAACGGCAAAACCGTGCGCTTTTATGATTACAAAGGGCGTGGCATTCCCTTTGGACCGGACGACGGGACGCTTGCTCCGTGGGCCAGCGCCACGTCTCTACCGTTCGCGCCTGAGATCGTGTTGCCATCTTTGCATTACTTCAATCAGGAATTTCCAGAGATGACTAGCAAGTACGGTTTTAAGTGCAGCTACAATCCGACTTTCTCAGCTTCGAAGAAGAACAAGAATGGCTGGGTGTCGCTGGGCTATTACGGGTTGGATCAGGGGCCGATCGTCGCGATGATCGAAAACTATCGTACGGGATTTCTTTGGCGACTCATGAGGAACTGTCCGCACGTAGTGAAAGGGCTGCGCCGAGCGGGATTCCGCGGTGGTTGGCTGGCTTGAGAGGGAGCGACGATTCATGAGCATCTTTCTTCCGAACTCCAATCCGCGTTTCGAGCAATATCACGACCGGTTGAGCAAGACCGCGTGCGACGGCTGCGCTCAAGCGGAGTAGGATCGTAATCATGTGGAGGAATTCAGAAATGGAACTCAAGAGAAACGGAACACAGCGTTCCGGCAAGGGACCGGACGAATATTTCACTGGGGCCGTACGAATTGATCCCCTATTCGAGGCGCCCGATCCCGCACGCGCGCGTGGTGCAAGTGTCACGTTCGAGCCCGGCGCTCGGACAGCATGGCATACGCATCCACTTGGGCAGACCTTGATCGTCACGTCCGGTTGCGGGTGGGTACAAAGCGAAGGCGAACCAAAAGTGGAAATTCGGCCGGGCGACGTCGTCTGGTGCCCCCCGAATGAAAGGCATTGGCACGGCGCGACACCGACCACAGCCATGACGCACATCGCCATTCAGGAGGCGCTTGACGGCAAGGTCGT
>JBDUCB010000404.1:0-18289 GCA_040003695.1 bacterium | reverse complement strand
AATTAGTGACGCAGCACTGGCCGATGATGCCGAAATTTCGATTGATGTTGATGACGACGCTTCTGGCGATGCAAAAGGTCTGAAAATTTGGTTGATTGGACAACGCACATGATTCTTAATCCTTACGTCTTTAGTGGTGGCGGGACACCGCCCGCACCCGGCGATCCATTCATTCTTTCCTTCACACCGAATAGTCTGCGTTCGAACTTCACCGGCTGCGTCGGGTTCAAATTCACAGCTCCCGGCTCATCGCCACCAACCGCAATAGCTCTGGGCCGCTATAAAATCAGTGGCAATTCACAGACCCATACGGTTTATCTTTTAGATGCGAGTGGAAGTGTTCTCGCAAGCGTGTCCCTTGACATGAGCGGTACCGCTGAAGCTGACGGGTTCATCTATGGTGTTATTTCGTTTGCACTAACTGCGTCTCAGGATTACTTTGTTCTATCAAGCGAGGTGTCAGGTGGAGATGAATGGATGAACCAGGTGACTGTTGATTCGAACTCAGGAGTCGTAATATTTGATAACTCCGCATACCAAGACGGCTGTGCCGGATTGCCAACGTCGACGGCAGCGGGAACGTGCTATGTTCCGGTGAATGTTAAATTTTGAGCAGTGACGATTCAGATATGGTTGCTTTATCTTGAGGATCGTTTCGGCGTGACGTTGCCTTAATCGCGGGCGCTTCTGCTTATCTGTTCTAACTCCTCAATGGTGTACCCGCAAAACAGAACCCTGCCATTCGACAGTATGTGATACGCGATAACGTCCTTTGTTCCCGCACAATCGAAACACCAGTCAACAGCCTGCTTTAATCCTCCGACAGTTGCAATCGTTCCGATGTTAGTAATGCGTCCTCGCGGCCAGCGATATAAGCCGCGCTCAAATAGAAACACCTGGCATCGGTGCTTAAACCTGGCCGGGCTGAAACGCCATCGAATCACCCACAGCACGTAACGCACGCGTTGCTGGAATGGCATCAGATCATCCCACGGTTTTGTACTCATTGTTCTCAGCACCCAGTTTACCATCTACGCCCGCCGACTTTTTGACGGGATGCTCGCGTACTTCAGCGGGCGTGAGCGCGTTTCAGCGGGCCTTAATGCAAAGGATTCTTGACATTAACCGCCTGAAAACACAGCCTTTCTAACGAATTCTCCGATTAGTACAAACCACCCCCTGCCTCCAACATCATAATGACCATCACGATGCCGCGCAGCAGATCGATGGAATCAATTCGCGAGCGTGGAGGTTTTACGGGCTCAGGTTGATGACTTGCTGCGGAAGCATTCTGAGGTGGGATTAGCTGAGCACTGGTCTCCTCCTGGAACTCGGGATTTTCCATCACTAACTCCTGATCTTCGAATCTTTGAGATATTGCCGCCTGCGATTCGTTAGCGCAAGGAAAAGCCAGCCGACATCCTAATCAAACCCGAACAGCCGCTTCACTTGCAGGGCCCACCTGAGCATTGACGAGGGCAACAGACCTGTATATTCTCAGCCGCAGTTCCAGCGCATTAAGCCGACAGGCACTATCCGCAGGCGCGGTATGATCGGCTCGCCAAAAAGGCCCAACACCCAGAGTTTTACAAGCGGGCCGCCACTAGCTTCGTCGACAAGAGAAAGGAAAACGCTCATGCACTCGATTCCCAGAGTCGTGCTAGCCACTCTATTTCTGTTCTGGACCTTCGCCCCGGCTCTGCCCCAGAGTGAAAAGCAGGATGTGGCGAGCACCTCCCCTGAGATTGTGACCGTTGCCGTAAACGCTGAAGTAGTGCGCTTCACCGCGCCCAACCGTGTGGTCCAGTTGCGGCTGGAGATCTATTCGGAGTTGGGACAAAAGCTTTTCGACACGGAGCAGCGCGGCGGCAATGTGCTTGACTGGCCCGTGCAGAACGGCAGTGGCGAACGGCTTGCAGACGGCAGTTACCTCTGCGTGGTGACGATCAAAAATCTTTCAGGCCGGCTGAAGCAGAAACTGGGACAGCTTACGGTTAGCGCGCAGACGGCTGCTATGCGTTCGGTCACCGCAGCCGAACTCAGTTCACAGCAGACAGAAGCGGTGGGACCAGTAGATGGCGACACCGCACTGACAATCATGCCGACGGGCGAGTTGCTGCCTGCCACGGTGCTCTTGACCAATGGCGCTGAAGCACAGCTCAGCCGCACAGCAGGAGCGTTATCTTTTCGTCTCGGCGACTTCTACTCCGGCAAGCACAAAGAGCAGATGCGATTAACCGAAGACGGTAATCTCGGGATTGGTACTGCGGAACCGAAAGCAAAGTTGGACGTGGCCGGTACGATTCGCACCACCGAGGGCATCGAGTTTGCCAACGGATTAGATGGCACGAATGGTACGAAGCTTACGACCACAGCGGCGGGGGGCCTGCAACAGATCCGGGCCGATGGCACTGTGGTACCGAGTGCAACAGGCACAGGCACACAGAATTTCATCTCCAAGTGGATTGATAACGCCGGCACTCTCGGTGATTCCAATATCTTTGAGAGCGCGGCCGGCAGAGTCGGACTTGGAACAACTAATCCGGGAGCGAAGTTTCATGTCGTCGGTGCACAGGGTTCGATCGGCGCCGGTACCTTCCAATTGGACGGCGCAACGCTTTTCAACAATTGGACTTCAGCCTATCCGGCCTTTGAGGTGCTGAATACCAACCCGACCAATAACAACATTTCGTTGTTTCAATTTTCTGACGCTCCTTCGGGTGCTGCTCATGCCGGGATAGGAGCGGTCGCCACCAGTCACGCGAACAAGTGGGGTGACTTGTTCTTCTTCACTAAGCAGAACGACGGGTATCAGATGAGGATGGGCATTTACGGAGGCAACGTCGGCATTGGGACGACCGCGCCAGCGGCGAAGCTCGACGTGGCTGGCGCGATCAACACAAGTACGCAGTTCAACATCGGCGGTCAATCGGCGCTGAGAGTATCTCTTGATGGAACTAGTACTTTCGCGGGCTTCTACACGGGCCCATCAACCGTTAACAGTGGAGACACCGGTGCTGGCCGTTACAATTCGTTTTTCGGGTCGGCAGCCGGGTATTCGAATATTCAAGGCGCCTTTAACTCCTTCTTCGGAAAGAATGCGGGCTTTCTTAATACGGCTGGAGGCGGCAACTCGTTCTTCGGTAGCTACGCTGGCCTCAATAACACCGGAAGCGAAAACTCCTTCTTCGGCGAGTCCGCCGGCTATTTCAACACGACGGGCAACCTTAACTCCTCCTTCGGTTTCTACGCCGGACAAAAAAACCAATCCGGAACCAACAACACATTCCTCGGGGCAGCTAGCGATGGTGACGCGAACCTCACCAACTCCACCGCCGTCGGCTACCGCGCCTACGTCACGCAGTCAGACTCGCTCATCCTCGGTGGCATCATCGACGTCAACAGCGCGACCGCGGATACGAAAGTCGGCATCGGCACGACCGCGCCCACAAACCGGCTCAGCGTCGTGGGGAACGTGGACTTCTCGGGCAACCTCGGCGTCGGCAGGTCGGACCCCACCTACAAATTACATGTTACGGCCCCGTCAATTCAGGGATTGCGGGTGGAAACCGGTCTGAACGGGGTGGCGCTCGCATCTTTTGGCGGCTTTGGATATTTTGACATTGATGCGCCGGGCATCTTTGGAGGCAGATTCACTGTCCGGGATAATGGCAACGTAGGCATCGGCGTCCCTTCTCCTGGCGCAAAGCTGCAAGTCGCCGGCGGCGATGTCGCCATCACTACCCAACTCAGCGGCCTCATCCTGCGTGCCATTGACGGGCCGAATTGTTACCGCCTCACGGTCAACAACGCGGGTGCCCCAGGTACGACATTGGTGCCCTGCCCGTAAGTCGAGGGCAGCGATAACTGTTACCGGCTGACGGTCAACAACGCGGGCACCCTGGGTATTGCGCCCATGCCTTCCTGCCCATAATTCATGCGGCTCCGGTTGGTTAGTCAGCGCTGAGCAGGCCATGCAGCGCAGCACGGGAAATAAGCCAGCACCTTCACAATTCGATCTGCCGCGTCGAAACAACCTGCTCCATCGCCTGGAGGGCCGCGAGCGTTTCCTGATCGATGGCGGCATCCAGTTCGATCACAGCCATAGCTTCTCCGCCCCGCTCGCGCCGGCCGAGATGGAAGCGGCTAATGTTGATGGCGTGTTCTCCCAATATTGTACCGACGCGGCCGATGACGCCCGGCACATCGCGGTTGCGCATAATCAGCATATGACCACGCGGCGTCGCCTCAATGTGAAAACCGTCAATCTCCGTGATGCGGCCTTCGCGCGCTTGTTCACCAAAACCAAAAATCGTACCCGCCAAAGTCTGCTCGACGTCCTTATTAAAAACGTGGGTACGAATTGCGGGAACGAAGTCAGCACTCGCTCGAAGATAACTCGTGATGACGTTGATGCCGCGCTCCTCAGCAATCAAAAACGCGTTGACGGCGTTGACTCGCGCGCTGACGTCGCGCAACAGGCCGGCAAGGAAGGCTCTCGTTACCGGCGCCGCATTTAGTTCCACGAGCTCGCCGGAAAATTCCAGTCTCACTTCGCGTACGGCGCTATCGACAAGTTGCGCCTGAAACCTGCCGAGCTTTTCGGCGAGTTCAATATACGGACGCAACGCCGCCAGCTCTTTCGTACCGAGAGAAGGAACGTTGACCGCTCCGCGTAAAGCACCACTAAGCAAATAGTCGCGCATCTGCTCGGCGACGGTGAATGCTACGCCTTCCTGGGCTTCGGTCGTGGACGCGCCAAGATGTGGAGTCGCGATGACTTCGTCGAGTTGCAACAAGGGATGATCCCGGGCCGGCGGTTCTTCAACAAACACATCCAGAGCGGCGCCTGCGACGACTCCCGATTTGATTGCGTCATAGAGGGCGCCTTCGTCAACCAGTCCGCCGCGTGCGCAGTTGATGATGCGCACGCCTCGTTTCATTTTTGCGAAAGCGTCCTTGCCAATGATGCCGCGAGTTTCAGGTGTCAGCGGCGTGTGTACAGTCAGAAAGTCGGCCTCGGCAAATACTTGATCCAAAGGCGCAAGTTCTATCTCCAGATCACGCGCTTGTTCAGCAGCGATGAATGGATCGAACGCGACAATACGCATCCCGAACGCGCGCGCTCGCAAAGCCACGGTCCTGCCGATGCGGCCCAGGCCAACAATCCCCAATGTCTTTCCCTGCAATTCCACGCCGACGAAAGACTTGCGGTCCCACTTACCAGATTTAAGACTGCTGTTTGCCTGTGGCACCCGGCGCGCAAGTGCAATCAAGAGCGCGACCGTGTGTTCGGCGGTGGTGATCGTGTTGCCATCTGGCGCATTCATTACTACGATGCCGCGCGCGGTCGCCGCCGGCACATCGATGTTGTCCACACCGACACCGGCGCGGCCAACAACGCGCAGGGTCGCCACAGCGTCCATCAAATCGGCGGTGACTTTTGTTTCACTGCGTACGACCAGGCCAGCGCAACCTGAAAGTGCGGCGTGCAACGCAGCGATATCCAAACCGGGGCGCTTTTCGACGACAAAGCCAGCATCGCGCAACGGTTGCAGACCGCTATCGCTCACATTGTCGGCGACAAATATTTTCGCTGGGGTATTCGGCATGAAGGTTCAGATTATCTGGTTACAGCTTTGAAAGAGGTGGTATGGTAACAGCCTGCAGAATGTCCGACAAACTTTAGTTTGTCGTCCGACCACTAATCCTGAATGCGGCGACAAACTAAAGTTTGTCGAACATGAAAAATCATGGACATTTTTGTTTATCGAGAGGACTCTGACAAAGTTGAGGAAGGCTTCACTGTAGGGCAGATTCCTGAACTGTTGAAAGACGAGAAGGTGTTGTTCTGGGTCGATATGGAATCGCCCACCGACGCGGACGATCATGTATTGCTGGATGTCTTTCGCTTTCACCCACTGACTGTCGAGGATTGTCGTGCTAATCGCCATCACCCCAAGGTCGAGGAGTTTCCCGATTACCTTTACTTCATCGTACATGCGATCAAGACCGATGCCATCCCCGAGCGCTTTAACACGATCGAGCTCGACGGATTTCTTGGTTTTAACTATGTCCTCACCTATCATCACGAAGCGTTTGCCAGCATTGATAAGGTAAAGCAATCCATTCGCTCTACGCCCGTCGTCTGCCAGCGGGGCGCGCCATTCCTGTTGCATCAGATCATCGACAGCATCGTTGATGATTACTTGCCGGTGATGGACGATTTTGACGAACGAATAAATGAGCTTGAAGACAATATCTTCACGCTGCGCCGTCCGAACGATCAGATCCTTGAAGAGATTCTGGGTCTGAAGCGAAGTGTTTTGCGCCTGCGACGAATATCATCCAAGCAGCTTGAGGTTTTGTATCGCATGAGTCATGGACAGTTTGCGCTCATCGCCGGGCCGGTGTTGCCGTTTTTTCGCGATATCTACGACCACCTCGTGCGCGTGACTGACTTGGCTGAGAGTTATCGAGACCTGATCAGCGGTTCGCTCGAGGCATATCTCTCAGTTGTGTCGAACCGCCTGAACGAGATTATGAAAGTGCTGACAATCTTTTCAGCGATCATGCTGCCGTTGACTTTTATTGCCGGTGTGTACGGGATGAACTTCGAGAATATGCCGGAGCTGCATTCGCGCTACGGCTATTACGCGGTATGGGCCATCATGATTGTGGTAGCGGTGGGCATGCTGGGACTATTCTGGAAGCGCGGCTGGATTGGTAGCGCGGAGAAGAAGAGAACCGTGAACCGGAAACCGTAAACCGTGCGCTCGACTGGCACTCGGCGCCGTCACCAGATAACTTTCGTATCCAAAGTCTGCCGTTCACGGTTCACGCCTTTCTTACATTGGGCCGGCTTTATCCGTTTCTCTTTCCTCATCAAACGCGCCATCGGGAGAGGCAACACCTGATTGTGTTCGCTCACCTTGCTCCCCTGACGAAGGTTTCTCTTTCTCTTCGAGATCGCTCACAGTTTCGTTGCTGGTTGCGTCAGACTTCCGTTCATCCAGTCTTTCTTTGCTCTCGTTTTTTTGCCCGCTCAATTCTCTCTTATTTGGATCAGCCATCCAGCCCCCTTATGCGAACCAGCGAAGTGCGACTATCACTGCAACGATGACGGCAGCATAGATTCCGGCCACCAAATCGTCGGCCATTATGCCCCAACCGCCTTTGAGCGACTCAAATTTACGAGCTGGGTATGGCTTAACTATGTCGAAGAAACGGAAAAGAAGAAACGCTAGAATTGTCGGCCACCACATTCCGCCGTACGCCACCGCCACCGAGACGGGCACTAAAGCGATCATTTGACCCGCAACTTCATCGATGACAATTTTTCCCGGATCCTTTTTGCCAGATAATTTTTCTGTACGAGAACCTGCCCAAATGCCAATCAGCGCAAGACAGACAATTGCCGAGATCTCAAGTGTGACGATTCCCGCTGCTTGCTGGAGGAGGTTCCACTGTTTGCTGCGCTCGTACTGAGCAATAAGCCAGATTAAGAAATCACGCAATAGCACGAACAAGCCAATGCCGACCAGCGATCCCCACGTGCCCGGCGCTAGCGGAAGATAGCCAACACCGCACGTCGCGATAGCGAGTGCGATGTAATCTTTCAAAGAACGCGCGGCTCGCGGCGCAGCCAAAACAGCCTCATCAGCGACCTCCGGTGGATTCAACTCATCGCTGGACTCTTTAATCGCCATGAGATCTCTAGTCGGCGGCTTTGCCGCTTTCCGTGCGGAAAGGCTTGGCCTTTCCGTCCAAACTTCCCCAAGTTTCTTTCGCCGAGGCTTAGCCTCGGCGAAAAGAATGATTTTCGCTCTGCGGTAAGGCAAAGCCTTAAAGAACATCAAGTGCTACTCAACAATTCTTCCTACCAGATCATATTCCTGCGACTCGGTAATCAAAACGTTAACCATTTGACCCGGCGATGGCGCGAAGCCTTCAGGTGCATCGTTGATCAGAACACAGCCGTCGATATCGGGCGCCTGCGTCTCCATACGCCCCTGCCACAACAAATCGCTCTCGTTTGATTCACCTTCGAATATCACTCGAACCTGTTGGCCAACCATTGCCTTGTGTTTTCGTTTGGCAATCTTCGCCTGCGCTTTCATCAAGCGCGCGCGCCGTTGCCCGGAGATTTTTGGATCGACCTTGTTAGGTAACTCATTAGCCGGCGTGCCTTCTTCATCTGAATAAGTAAACACGCCGACACGATCGAATTCGACGTCCTTAATGAATGTCAGCAGTTCTTCAAAGTCTTCATCAGTTTCGCCCGGAAAGCCGGTAATAAAAGTCGTCCGCACTGCGATCCCAGGGACTCGCTTGCGCACTCGCTTAATGAGTCTTTCCAGCGATGCACGATTGCCGCCGCGCTTCATTAGTTTCAAGACATGCTGCGACGCATGCTGCAAAGGCATGTCAAGATATTTCACTGCCTTAGGTTCTTCAGCCAGCACGTTGAGAAACTCATCGCTGATGTGCGTGGGATAGGTGTACATCACGCGCACCCACTCTATGCCTTCCGTGTGCGAAAGCTCGCGCAGCAGATGCGCCAGCGCGTCTTGTTTGCCGAGGTCTTCACCGTAACGAGATGAGTCCTGCGCCACCAGAATCAATTCCTTTACGCCTTCCTCTGCCAGTTGATGGGCCTCGGCCACGATCGAGCCGAACCGCCGGCTGCGAAAATGGCCGCGCATCTGCGGGATGAAACAGAAAGCGCAGGGACGATCACAGCCTTCCGCGATCTTAATGAACGCGTAGTGAGACGGCGTCGCCAGCACCCGCGGCGTCGATTCATCGTAGAGATACGTCGCGCTTTGATTGCCGATTGATATCACGGGCAATGAGCGCGTATCAGTCTTCGGGTCGCAGACCGCGAGAATATCGTTAATCTGGCTGGTGCCAATGAAAGCATCAACCTCAGGCATTGATGCTTTTAGCTCATCGCGATAGCGCTCAACCAAACATCCCGCCACCACCAAACGTTTCGCGTTGCCGTTAGTTTTCAACTGAGCCGCTTCGAAAATTGCCGCAATGGATTCTTTTTTTGCTGAGTCGATGAAGCCACAAGTATTCACGACGACCGTATCGGCCGCGCTTGCATCCGCAGTCAACTCATAACCATTGGCCTTAAGCTGGCCCATCATCACCTCACTGTCAACAAGGTTTTTAGGGCAGCCAAGACTGATAAAGCCGACTTTTTTCATAAATCTTTAGTGCTGATCGTAATTCGTCAATCGTAAATAATGAATCGTAGAATGGTTTTCCACCCTCTCCTCTGGGAGAGGGTAAGGGAGAGGGCCTGGCGTCCTATCAACGCCTTTTCCCTCTCCTTTATACGCGCTCGGTGGAGCAGCAAACTAAAGTTTCCTGCTCCACCGGGCGCCATTCTTTCCAAAGTCACCTAAACCTAGACCCTCTTCCCCATCCCTTCTTCCAAAGGGAGAAAGGAGTAAAAACAAAGAACCTTAGCGTACTCGAAGACTCTTTGGCTTCACGCGAGAATCGCTGCGTTTTTAAATCTCGTCGCGCGTTCTCTCAAGCGCAGTCAACAACCGCTCAATCTGTTTGCGCTCGGTGAACGATAACGCCTGTCGTCCGAAACGCACACGATTATAGGCGGCCGTTATCGCTTCTGCTTCGTTCAAACCCAACGCAGAAGCAAATTCCAGCGGGGTCTGGTCCGGTTCACGCCTGACGCCCTGCGTTTCAAGCAACTTAATAAATCTCTCGTAAAACGCCACCGTAGATATTTCTGGTTCAGCGCCACGCGGCCAAACCGGTAAGCCATGCCGCCAACCCAAACGTCGCACGCGACGCGCGGCGCGCAAGATCAGAAACGCTCCCAAGACGCTAATAAAAAACACCACCGCCGCCAGACTGTGCGAAACTATTAGCTTGCGAATTGCAGAAACTATCTGCACCAACAGACGCTGATAGTCAAACAAATGATTCCGGAGTGAGGTTGCCAGCGATCGCTGTTCCTCCTTATCGTATCCAACCACATACTGAAACCACATCAGCTCCAGTGCTTCGGCGTATTTACCGAGCTGGCCGGTAAGCCCACTTCTGATGGGCTCAACTCGTCCCGCCGCAGGCGTCGGATCAAAAGTTACCCACGACTGAGTTTCAGGAAAATAAACTTCCACCCACGAATGCGCATCGCTTTGTCTCACGGTGTATGCCCCGGCGGCTTCGTTGTATTCGCCGGGAAGAAAGCCATTCACCACGCGTGTGGCAATGCCGCGGGTGCGCAACATCACAGCCATCGCAGTCGAAAAGTATTCGCAGTGGCCGACTTTAACGTTGAACAGGAAATCGCTGAGCGGATCCGAACCACCCGCTCTCATATCAAGTGAATAGCCATAGTCGTTCTGTAGCTGCGCTTCGATTGCTCGTGCCTCGTCATAACGGTTGCGTGCGTGAGCATTTACGACCATTGCATTGGCGAGTGCTGCAATACGCGGATCAAGTGACGCAGGTAGCTGTCGATAACGCTCGAACGATGGGGGATATGCGCTGGCATCAGCGCGCAATAGCGTGACGTCAGGCGATGTTGTATCGGATAACGCTTTGTAGACCACGCGTTCAAATTCGCGGCGGCGCGCTTGTACCGAACCCTCGCCGTCCATGCGCACAAACGAGAAATCGCCCTGAATAGCTACCGGCCGTGGCGCCGCAAAAAGCACTGGCGACTCAATCGGCTCGAGAAAGATCGTTTGCGTAGTTAGCCGGTGGAGTGATTCAGTTGTTCCGAGCTGGTAGAAACCGCGATCGTTGGTTAGCGGATCCGTGTGCCGCGCCGTGGCGGATTTTCGCCAGCCGTAACCGGTGAATTCATCGAGCGCCACCCCACGCCATCTGAATTCACGGCCGTTTGCCGCGTCGTCTAGACGGACGTGCATTACGATGCCGTTGTCTTTTTTCAGACTGCCGATGGCGCCGAGCGTCACGTTTTCCGAGAAACCTATGAAGTTAGTTAGTGCACTGCCGCCGCGACTGAGCATTGCCGCTCCGGAACGTGGCGCCAGCAGAAACAATGGCAACGCCAGAATGAAAATAAGAACGAACAGAACAATGGCCACGAACGGTAGGCGACGCGCTTCCGCGCTGCGTTTGCTGTAGCGGCGAGCGTGTTTGAAGATGCCCGAATCGGGCGCGACCAGCAGCCGCGTTTCCGTCTCAGCCAGGCCGCGTTTTGATTTATGAATTTCGAAAGCGACGATCGTAGTCAAACCACAGAGCATGTAGAGGCTGAGGTTGAGAAGGAAGACGGGGCTGAAGCTTAAACCCGCGGCCAGAAGTATTTCAAAGAAAGAGATCAAATAAAGAAAGACCCAGTCGCGATCTTTCTTTTGCTGTAGTAATTTCACCGCGGCAAGAAAGACAATCAGATGGGCCAATGCACTAACGCCTAATTTTGCGGCTGGTTCACCGACAAACTTCTGATATTTCCAGTCGATAAAAAACAGCGGGACCGAAAACAGCACGGCTACTAGTCCCATACGTTCCGACAATTGCCATCTGCTTCCTTCCAGGTTCCAGGCGCTAACGAGAACGACAAAGAACAATAGCGCCAAGCCAGGGTGCAGTCCGCCGGCGAGGACAAGCGTGAGCGTAGCCACGGCGATAGTGGCGTAGGAAAAAGCGCGAAAGTAAGTCTCCAGGCTCATCGACTATTTGCGTATCAAACGGATCTCAAAAAGCTTCGGCCACAGTTTTCCGGTTACAAAAAGCCGGCCGCTGGTTTCGTCATACGCGATCCCATTCAGCACGGCCTCTTCGTCATGAATTTCATTCTGCGCAATCAGGCCGCTCAAATCAATCCAGCCGACTACTGCCCCCGTCTGCGGATTAATTCGCGCTATTCGATCGCTGTGCCAAATATTGGCGTAAATCTCACCTTGAATGTATTCCAGCTCATTAAGGTTTTGCACAGGAGTATTACCTTCAACGACTGCAATCGTTTTTTTAACCTGGAAGTTTTCGGGGTCGAGAAAACGGATCTGACTACTACCGTCACTCAGAATTAGCGACTGACCGTCGTTGGTGAGTCCCCACCCTTCGCCCTGGTAGTTGAAGGTGCCAATCTTTTGGAGGGTCCGGGCGTCATAGATGAAACCCAAATGATTCTGCCAGGTGAGTTGGTAGATTTTTCCCTTCAGAAGAGTTATGCCTTCAGCAAAATAGGGCGAGTCTACAGACGCATTCTGCAGCACTTTGCCGGTTTCCAGTTCGACCCGGCGCAAACTCGAATGGCCCACCTGGCCGGTGCTCTCGAGCAATTTTCCGTCATGGAAAACCAAGCCTTGGGTAAACGCATTCGGGTCGTGCGGGAAGACATGCATGACTTCGTAACCATAGACCAGAACTCGAGGGTCTCCAGAAGTCCTTACGGCCTTGCGATCGACATGCGTTCCGGTTTGGCAAGCAAAGCTGCTGAACGACCACACCAGGATAAGAGCAGCAGCCATCCCTCTCGTAACATTCTTCGGCAAGGGAGATCGCCAGGCCCTAAGAGTAGGCGTTCGCAAAGCTATAGACGTGATGAAATTCATACGACGGACCACAAATAAAGGACCCGTCCAGCTTAACATCAGGGAGCGGCAGGGAGATAATACGGCCACAAGAGTGACTACTGACCAGCATAACAAGATCGTCACCATAGGCTTTGCGGCGTTTGCGGCAATATTTTTCTTTACCTTCGCGCTGCTGCTGGTGGTGAGCGTCGGCGTATTCCTGGCGTTAGGAATCACTTTTGCCAATGAGACGGGAGACAGTAAGCAAGCTGGAATCGGAATCCTTGGAGGTATCTTCGCAGTCATCTTCTACCTTGTGCTCGGCATTATTTTCGTTGTTCCGCTGGCGGTGGCGAGCTGGAAAATGCTGAAGCGCAAGGCGAGGGCGAGATTCTGGGGCATCATCGCGGCGATCCTGCTGATTCCAATCTTCCCGCTCGGAACGATGTTGGGAGTTTACGGTTTGTGGTTCTTCTTCAGCGCCGAAGCTAAACAGTGTTACGCGAATATCAAATCGCAGGAGGGAGTGATTTCATGAAGCGATCATTTCTAGTTCTTCTAACACTTCTCATTTCGCTGGCAATGACGCACGCACAAATTCCTCAAGCCGCCGAAGATTACTTGAAACGCGGGCAGCAAAGGCAGGAATCAGGCGATCAGGATGGGGCGATTGCCGACTTTTCCAAGGTTCTGGAACTCCAGCCGACCTCTAAAGAGATTGCTGCTCAGGCCTTTTATGGTCGCGGTCGAGTCCGCATCGACAAGCAAGACTTTAAAGCCGCAATTGATGATTACACAAAATACCTCGAGCTGGTGCCTGACGATTCGTTCGCATACTACAGTCGCGGACATGCGCGAGCGTCCGAGAATGACCTGGATGGAGCAATAGCTGACTACAACAAGGCGCTCGAAATCGAACCTGATTATTATCTAGTCATCAACGATCGGGGCGTTGCGCTGGAGAATAAGAAAGATTTTGACGGCGCAATTAGGGATTACACAAGGGTGATTGAACTCAAACCCGATTATGCTGTGGCGTATTTCAATCGTGGCAATGCTCGGCGGTCAAAAAAAGATTCGGATGGCGCGTTAACAGACTACACGAAAGCGATTGAAATCAATCCGAACTATGCTAAGGCGTACAATTACCGTGGTCTTACTCGAGCTGACAAGCAGGAGTTGGATCAAGCCCTGTCCGATTACACCAAAGCTATTGAAGTCGATCCCGATTACCCCGACTCATACTTGAACCGTGGGGTCGCTCGTTATAAGAGAAAAGAGCTCGACGGCGCGATTGCAGACTTCAACAAACTGGTCCAACTTACGCCTGATTCTCCTTTAGTGTACGCCAATCTCTGCGGAGCGAAATATCTGAAAGGTGATTTGGATAGCGCGATTGCTGATTGCAGTAAAGCGATTCAGCTCAACCCGAACTATGCTGAGGCTTACTATAGTCGCGGTTACAGTCTGAGCCAGAAACAAGATTTCGCCGGAGCGATTACAGACTTCACCAAGGCGATTGAAATCAAACCCACTTATTACGATGCTTACATCGAACGGGCCCAAGCGCGATCTCGTAAGGGAGATACTGAAGGCGCCATTGCCGACTTCACGAAAGTCATTGAACTGAATCCGGGTTCTGCCGGTGGCTACTTCGATCGTGCTCTTGTTCGGAACCAACAAAATGATGTGGATGGCGCGCTAGCAGACTTCAACAAGGCTCTGGCATTGGATCCCAAATTGGCGGATGCCTATGACGAGCGCGCTTGGATCAATCTGTATCTGCACAAACCTGATGCCGCGTATAACGACGCCTTGAAGTTCCTCCAGCTCAAGGGCTCAACTGAATCTCAGTCTCCTTACATGGTTGTGTTAGCCCACCTCGCGCTAAGGCAGCAGAATAAGACAGAACTCGCAAAAACTGTGCTGGCGGAGTGGATAAAACGTTTCGACTCTTCTTCGTGGACAACTCAAATCATGCGTTACTTGCGGCAGGAGATAGCTGAGAAGCAACTGCTTGCTCTCGCGACTGACAACGACAAGATGACAGAGGCTCAAGCCTATATTGGGATGAACTTGCTTTTAGCAGGAAATCGATCTGCGGGGCTCGAACACCTGCGTTGGGTCAAGCAGAATGGAGTAAAGACTTTTTTTGAATATATCCTGGCCGATTATGAATTGCGGCGGCTGGAAAAGGGTTCATCATCGAAACCAGATTAATACCAGTTCGATGAACCTCATGGACTATACGAACGACGCGTGCATGTTTTTGTTCACACAAGGGCGGGCAACTCGCGCGGACTTGCTGACGCTACGAATATCGAGGTTCGATGCTTGATTTGCAAACGAGAAGTTTGCGTCAAAAAACTAAAAGCCCGCTCAACACCTACAAGTTGAGCGGGCTTTGTTTTAAATATCCCGGCGACTTCCTATCCCGACGCGTCGGGATTACCCGTGCAGTACCATCGGCTCCAGCTCAGGGTTCCCCAGCGGCGCATCGCCGCTCGGATGAAAGCCGACTTACATTCCGTGTTCGACGTTCCAGCTTATTTATACCTTCGTCCGTGCTTGATTACGATATCAACGTCTTGAAGCAGGTTGATGTAGCGCAGCACATCACCACGAACGGCAATGATGTCTGCATATTTTCCCTCACTCACAGTGCCAACCTGATCTGAAACTTTCATCGCCACTGAGGGCCAATAAGTGGCAGCGCGGATGGCCACCATTGGATCGATCTTGAACTCATTGACCCACGCATCGAGCTCGCGCCAAGTGCTTTGACTGTGAAAGTTCATCGGGATGCCGCTGTCAGTTCCAATCAGCAGCACGACACCGGATTCCGAAAGTTGTTGAATTTTTCGATTGAGCGTTGGCCGGCGCAGCGGCGTGATTTGATAGTAATCGAGTTGGCCCGGATGTTTCAGGGAGTTCTTAATGTCATCGATGATCGTCTGTGGCAAGCCGACTTGCCATGATGGATCATCGAGTTGCTCTGGATTGTCGCGGATGTATTCGTAATTAAGCAGGCCCTCAACCGTGGGCGTCCAGAACAATGGCCCAAGGCTCATCTTGGCGGTGCGCTCATGCAACATGGCGATTATGTCGGGCGGATACTCGGGCGCCGCCGCCAGTCCGGTGTGCTCGAAGCAATCGACGCCCACCAGTAGGCCGCGGCGGATTTCTTCCGGACGATGCGCGTGTGCCACCACCGGAAGCTTGTGTTTATGTGCCTCATCGACGACCGCCTGAACTTCTTCCATTGTCATCTGGTCCTGATCGATAAGTTTGATTACGTCGACTCCAGCATTAGCGAGGGTGCGCACTTTCGCGCGCGCATCGTCCGCGCCTTTCACACCCCAACGAATATATTCCGTGCCCGGATACGGCTCATGCTGGATGAATGGGCCAGCAACATAGAGCGTCGGCCCAGGTATTTCACCTTTCTTTATTCGATCACGGACGGCAATGCTGGCTTGCAGCGGTCCGCCCAAATCACGGGCGCTGGTCACGCCTGCCATCAACAGCTGTTTGGCTGAGGCCGGCATGATCACCTTTTCCATTTGCGGCGGATAAGTCTTGTCCCAATGTACATAGTCGCTGTGACCATTGATCATCAGGTGCACGTGCATATCCCAAAGACCAGGCAAAACAGTCATGCCTTCGGTGGAAATAACTTCCGCTCCTGCAGGCACCGCAAGTGATCCCACCTGGCCCACCGCCTTAATCCGCTCGCCTTCTATGATGATGACGCTATTGCGAATTGGCTTACTGCCGTATCCGTCGATCAGCGTCCCACCAACCAGGGCTTTGAGTTTTCCACCCTGCGCGAGAACGCTCGCCTGCGTCATCACCAGGAGAGCACTCACAATTAGCGCCGCGAACAGCGACGTCGAAACTTGGCAGCAGCGAAATTTTTTCATCGTTTGCTCCAGCATTTTTGAATAAATCCTAACCAGCGAATCTTGGAAAGTAGAAGCAGTCCGTTTGTCGCCAGACGATAACCCTGGAAGGTTGTTTGAGCAACATGGACTCTGTGTAATCTGCGTAATCTGTGGATTCATGTTGTAGATCTCAAATGACAAAGCCCGCTTGAATTGAATCAGGCGGGCTCTTCAAATAATCCCGGCGACTTCCTATCCCGACGCGTCGGGATTACGCGTGCAGTACTATCGGCTCTGATGCACTAGTCCATTCCCAACTCTCGCCGCAAGGCGCCCTTCGTCTGTTTTTGCTGCCTCCCTCGGCGTCATGTCGTTGAGTGCTGGAACGGCGAGATCAAACCACGAATCCCAGTGTTGTCTGGCGCTCTCTTCCATCATCGCGCGAAGCTCTGGTTGTGCATCGTCAACTCGGCAATAGTAGTCTCGACAAATTCGGTGCTCCCGGTCGGTTTTAGCTCGATGATCCAATTGAAGAGAAGCCAGGGCATGAACAACACGTTCATTGGTGTTTCTGGATCAAAAGCCTCTTCCTGTTGATCATTGAAATCCTTCCAAGCCTCTTCTACAAGGTCCGGTTCGATAGTTTCAAAAGCGAACTTCGTCAACTTTGGAATTAACTCGGCGTGGATTTGTCGGTGCCGCCGGTACTGAAAGTCACTATCTTCCGCTGAGATAAGACAACACTTCTTATATTTCTTGCCGCCGCCGCAGAGACAAGGATCGTTTCGGCCAGGCTTACTCATCGGTTTTTTGAAGGATCGAAAGAGATGTGCGCTGACGGTCTCGCTACTGCCCCGTTTCCGTCAACATATAGCTTTTGTCGTATTAGCTGCGCTCTTCAAAGCGACTGATGCGCTGTTGTATTTCGCTTAGGATCTGCTTCACTTGCGTCATGTCGCTCTCGCTAAGATAAGCGGCGAGTTCAACCAGAAGCGGCTCCACGGCGGGATTATGTATCTGTAGCAGCGTCGCCACATCGTTTTCATAAAGACCGACGCGCGCGAAATTCCCCTGACGGTATAACGATGGCAGCAAATACAGCTTTAGCAACACTAGGCCCTCGACAGTGGCGCAAGGAATATCCTGCTCCACAAACTGCCGGGTGGCTGCGTATTGCTTGCGCACTTCATCGAACAGCGGGTTGCTGGTAAGCAGGACGTCGACCCGCAAATCGCCGAACTTGCCGCGTGCAAAATCATCATCACGCGTCTCCACTGCTACTTCGGGCAGCCGCTCAAGCGAAGAGAGCGCCATAATCAGATCGATGTCTTCCGTGTTGCGGCCCTCAACGTATTGCAGCAAAGCTATCCCGCCGACCAGTACATATTCAATTCGCCGCTCATGAAGTAGAGCGAAGAAACGAGCCACAGTTTCGATTAACGAGTCTGCGTTCATCTGGCGTTTCTGACGATTTCCAGGCTTGAATACGACCGCATTGCGAATCACCTCGCCGATGTGCACTTTGGGAAGAATGACAGATGTACTCATTGAATATCTCGCTGTAATTTTAGCTTAGAGGCGGAGCAATTACTATCCGATCGATACCGCGTTCGTGAAAGGGTTTCGCTGTTCGGCGGGCACTTCAACGCACAGCAGAAAGCCCGCGCGGCTTTGACCGAGCGGGCTTTGTTAATGATCCCGGCGACTTCCTACTCTCCCACACAGTTACCCGTGCAGTACCATCGGCTCCAGCAGGCTTAACTTCCGTGTTCGGGATGGGAACGGGTGTGACCCTGCCGACAAAATCACCGGAAAACTTTTTCCGATTTCAGATCTCAAAATTAGAGTTCAGATTTTAAAAAAAGATCTTAGAGAATC
>JBDUCB010000362.1:0-1635 GCA_040003695.1 bacterium | reverse complement strand
GTCTGAATGTTACTATGTCGCCAGGCAAGCTGTCTTCAAAGATCTTCTGTTTTAGGTTATTTCAGAATATGTCGCAGGGCGGCGTCGAGTTGCGCGAATTGAAATGAGTACCCGGCTGTGTGCAAAACCGCGGGCGTGACCCGTTGACTCGACAGCAACAACGCATCGGCCATTTCTCCAAACAGCAGGCGAATGCCGAAGGTGGGGATGGGGAATAAAGTTGGCCGCGAAAGAGCCTTGCCGAGTGTCTTCGTGAACTCGACATTTGTCACTGGATTCGGCGCCACAAAATTCACCGGCCCCGATAATGAATTATTGGCCAGCGCAAACTTGATCCCGCCAACAACATCAGCCAGCGCAATCCAGCTCATCCACTGCTTGCCACTGCCAATCTTTCCGCCGACGCCCATGCGGAACGGCGGCAACATCTTTTTAAGCGCACCGCCGTCCTTATCAAGAATGATTCCGAAACGGCAATTGACCGTACGAATCCCCTTCTCCGCAGCTAGTGCAGTTGCGTTTTCCCATTCCACGCAGACTGCGGACAAAAAATCATTACCTGGCTGACTCTTTTCTGTCAGCAGTTCATCGGCGCGATCGCCGTAGTAACCGATAGCAGAAGCGCACACAAAGCTCTTCGGCGGTTTGGAAAGATTTGCCAGCGCGTCGCCAAGCAGTCGTGTTCCCTTCACCCGGCTTTCGCGAATCTGCTTTTTCTTTTCATCGCTCCAACGACCTTCGGCAATGCTTTCACCGGCAAGGTGCACGACTGCATCGAAACCTTCGAGCCGCGCGAGCTGAATACTATATCGGTCAGGACTCCATTCAATTTCCGCAGGTGTGCTGGGGTAATGCCGCACCAGCCGAGAAATTTCATGGCCGTCCGACTCCAGTGCTTTGATCAACGCCGTTCCAACTAGTCCGTGTGAACCGCTTACTAGAATCTTCATAATTGTTTTTGGCTTACCAGAACCCTTGTAAGAAATTGCAGGGCCGCTTATTGATGCTTGTCTTTTCTTTTTGGGAGAAACGCGTAGACTTCGCTCGTCCGTTAGTGCTAATCGCTCACCTCAAGGTTCGATTTTAGCAGAAGTGCTGGTTTCGCTCTTTTTGCGCTCACCCTAGCCGCTCTGGAAACTCAATTTTCGTGTTCCGCCCCAGACGCTCTCTTTTTGTCTTCTTAGTCGTGGCCTCTCTTTGGCTGCTCGCATGGCAGAGCGCGCGCATGCAGTCGCCGCTGCGGCGAATTACAAACACCACTGAAGAAGGAATCAACTTAAACCCGTCAATTAGTGGCGACGGCCGCATCGTGGCGTTTGAATCAACAGAAGACATAGCGCAGGCCGGCGGGGTGGAAAGCTTTCGGGCAATTCGCGCTAACGTTGGCGTCGATCCGCCTACCTTCCTGCAAATGGGTGCTACCCGCGCGCCCGCGCCGGCTGTTTCGCAAGATGGCTCCCGTATCGCGTTCGCCTCAAAGGATGATCCGCTTGGAACTAATCCGGACGGAAACTCTGAAATTTTTCTTTACGACGGCGCAAAGCTTATTCAAGTAACCAACACTTCGCCAGACGATCCTGCACACCGCATCGTAAACGGAAATTTCCAACCTTCAATCTCTGACGACGGGCGCTT
>JBDUCB010000220.1:0-5427 GCA_040003695.1 bacterium | reverse complement strand
ACGACCGGCCTCGGCGGCGGCACCGGCACCGGCGGCGCGCCTATTATTGCCTCACTTGCGACTGAGCTTGATGCCTTGACCGTTGCGGTGGTAACCAAGCCATTCCACTTTGAAGGCCGCCGGCGAATGCAGCAGGCGGAACACGGTCTGCGCGAGCTGCGTGAATGCGTGGATACAGTAATCACCATTCCCAACGAGCGTTTGCTGCACACAGTCGAGAAGGATTCTTCGCTTTTCGACTCGTTTGGTGTGGCTGACGATGTTCTCCGTCAAGCCGTTCAGGGTATCAGCGATCTAATCACCGTACCCGGCTTGATCAATCTCGACTTCGCGGACGTGAAGTCGATCATGGCGGGCATGGGCATGGCGCTAATGGGCGCCGGTCGCGCGCGCGGCGAGAACCGGGCCATCGAAGCGACACAGCAAGCGATCTCTTCGCCGCTGCTTGAGGAAGCTACTATTCAAGGCGCGAAGGGCGTGCTTATAAACATTACTGGCGGCCCGGACTTAACGCTTTATGAAGTTAACGTGGCTTCGACAATCATTCGCGAATCGGCGGATGAAGACGCCAACATCATTTTTGGCGCGGTCATCGACGAGAACCTCCGCGACGAAATGAAGATCACGGTGATCGCGACCGGCTTTGGTCAGGAGGCGGTGGCGGTGGCATCAGCAGCAGGAGTGGCTACGATGCCGGGGACGGCGCCGCGCTATGTGCAACGGCCTGCAGACGATCTGCCGCGGCCCATGATGCAGGGGCGCTCTGACGATCTCGACGTACCCACGTTTATTCGCAAGAAAGCGGATTAAATAAGTTACCGCGGTGGCACTGCCAAAGGAAGGCCAGATCTTTTAGCCTTCCTTTTTAGTTTGCAGAGAAATGATGGTTTTCGACTTTGCTTTTTCGGTGCCGCTTGTGTAGCATACGCATCAATCCCTTGCAGGTTTTCCATTACGGGTAAAAAGTTTAGGCTCTCTCCTTAGAATGGCCGCAGCCTGCGAGAGTAAGTGTGGATCAGCGTCGCTTGTGCCCGCCCATTGCGTCGCACGATCATTTATTAACCCGTCTTAATCTTTGGAGGTAGGAACAAGTGAATCGCAAACTTATTAGAACCACGCTCGCCGAGGTTAAAGGAAAAGCGCGTGAAATGCCTCAGCCCAGAGAGCGTTCCAACGGTTCTCAACGTAGCTCAGGTGGCGAAGGCAGCCGCGAAGGCGGCCGAGAAGGCGCGCATCGCCCGATACAGCATAGTGCACCGGTGGCAGTGCGGAAACGTATTCCGCCACCGATGGAGACCAATGCTGAACTCTTCTATTACAAGAAACAGATCGATGCGCACACGCTGATGGTAGTCGTGTTGCTTGACGGCGAAGAAATTGAAGGCACGATCGAGTGGTACGATCGCGGCGCTCTCAAGGTTAACCGCAAAGATGCGCCCAACCTTTTACTGCTCAAGCGCAATATCAAATATATGTTCAAGGCCGACGAGCGCGTCGAACCAATCGCCAGCTAAGATCGGTCCTGCAGGGCCGCCCACCCATCTTATTGTGCTTCAGTCTCAAACCAATGAGGCAGTTTGCCAATAATTCATCGCCGAAGCCTCGAGCCTCCGGGTCGCTGCCGCGCGTAGCCATAACCATGGGCGACCCGTCGGGCATTGGCCCGGAAGTAGTTTTGAAAGCAGTTGCAGAGGACGAGATTACCCGCTGTTGCGTCCCCGTTATTATCGGCGACGCACAGTTGCTGGCGCACACTGCGCGAACGCTCGATTTACAATCGGGCTACGACATCATTCGCAGGGGTGAACCAATTCCCGAGCGTCTTTCCGAGCCGACCATCTACCATCTCGACAACATTACCGGTTTCATCGAGCCAGGTATTGAATCCGGGGCGGCGGGCCGGGCGGCCGCGGGCTATATAGAAGTCGCCGTTGAGTTGTGTGCGGCCGGCAGCGTCGACGCGATTGCCACTGCGCCGATAAACAAGCGCGCGCTCTTTCTCGGAGGTTACAGTTTTCCCGGTCACACGGAATTCCTGGCGCACTTGACTGGCAGTGAAGAATACGCAATGGCCTTTGTTGCAGAGAACCTGCGCGTCGTGCTGATCTCGACTCACGTGCCATTATCAGAAGCAATAAGACTGGTGCAGCGCGATCGCATGATGCGCACTATTCGTCTCGCACACCGCGAATTGAAGCGCTGGGGTATTGAACGGCCGCGACTGGCGGTCGCTGCTCTCAATCCGCATGGCGCGGAAGGCGGATTGTTCGGAGTCGAAGAGGCTTCAGAAATTATGCCGGCAATCGAAGCATGTCACGGTATTGACGACATGAATGTTGCGGGACCCTTCTCTGCTGATACGATATTTTTACGCGCTTCGCGCGGCGAGTTTGATGCGGTAATTGCTTGTTATCATGACCAGGCGATGATCCCGGTAAAATGTCTTTCCTTTGGCGAGGCGGTGAATGTTACTCTGGGATTGCCGTTCATCCGCACCTCAGTCGATCACGGGACGGCATTCGACATTGCTGGGAAGGGCATCGCAGAACATTCAAGCATGGTCGCCGCCATCAAGCTGGCGGCGGAACTTTCGACGCAGGCCGGAGAAAGCAGCCGTGCAGTGGAAGTCTAAATAAGAAATGGCAAACAAAGACTCAAAGACCTCAACCAGAGATGAGAACCGGACGCGACGTATTCTCGTGGCTGATGACGATCCGGCTATCCTGCGACTGGTGACGGCAATTTTGGAGAAGGAAAACTTCGGAGTTGTCAGCGCACGCGATGGACGGGAAGCGTATAAGATCTTGCAAGGCGATCAGGATTTTACGGCAGCTATACTCGACGTTGTGATGCCGCATATTTCCGGTCCCGAACTGGTTCGTTTCATGAAAACTGAGAAACGTCTGATGCGCATTCCGGTGATGATGATGACTGCGGAACAAGACCCTAAATTGTCATCTGACAGTTTTGCCGCTGGAGCAGTAGTCTTCCTGCCGAAACCTTTTACAACCGCACAATTGCATATCATGTTGCAGATGCTAATCAGCAAGGCCGGCGCCTGAATGTTTGTGACAATTCGCAATGCGTTGAAAAGTCGAACGCTCGGTTCCTTGATTGTCTGTTGCATTGTCATCCTCACGGCCGCTGACGCGCGCGCCGAGTTAGGTGCCAAGCAAGCCCGCAAAGCCATCACACGCATGCCGGGATTTGAACTGAAGAGTGGCGCGGTGCGCGTTAAGACAATTGTCCCGGGCACACCGGCGGAGGTCACGGCAGACATTCGCACTGTCTTTAAGTTTGAGCAGGATGAACGCGGTCATTGGCGCATCGCCGAAATACGAACGGCCCAGGATCGCTGGGAGTTCATCGATGCCATTGCCGACGCAGGCGGTGCGAACGTCGCGACAAACGAATGCAACGCTCCTGATCCACCGTTCAAGGGTTCTGCCGCTATAGATCCAAGTGTCAAACGCGCGCGATGTCTGGTTGGAGCTTTGACAGGCATCGACGTTCCCAACGACGCAGTGCGCATCCAGGAAGTCGCGCCATTCGTGGTGCCGCTCGCGTCACGAGCTTCGGCGACTGTGGTTGCATGGATTAGAGTGACCGCACGTTTGGTGAACGAAAGCGAAGGTTGGCAAGTGTCTGAGCTGCGCACTGGAAACCGCGAGTGGGTCACGTTACGACCGCTAATCGAAGCTCTCAATGCAAAGAAGCGAACGCAAGCGCGCTCAGAAATGGAAACGATGGCCCAGGCGCTGGAACGGTATCGCCAGGACCGTGGCTTGTATGTTGTTTCCGACAGTCACGCCGTGCTCATCGATCATCTCAATCCTCGTTACCTTTCTAAAATCATTCGCGTGGATCCCTGGAATCACCCTTACAAATATGACGGTCAGCGCGACCGTTTTACGCTGAGTTCCGCTGGACCCGACAGCAAGAATGAGACAGGAGACGATATCCAGTTAACTGGCCCCGTTTCGCATCAATAACGCGGCCGGACTAAAGTTCTTGACTGCCAATTGGCGCGGGTGTTAGTTTCAAAATGCGGCCACGCTATTTCAAGCCGCCCGATAGAGACAGACCAGCGCCAACTGTATTCAACTGTTGACCCCGCCAGTGGCGCATTTCAGCTAAGGTTATCCAAGCTTTGTTAGCTGGCAAAAAACTCCTACTTGCCGACGATTCAATCACGATTCAAAAGGTTGTGGACCTCACCTTTGTCGATGAAGGCGTCACCGTATTAACTGTTAACAATGGCCGTGAAGCAATTGAACAGTTAAGCGAGTTTGCGCCCGATATCGTGCTCGCCGATGTGTTCATGCCGCAGATGAGCGGTTACGAAGTCTGCGAGCACATAAAACAAAATGACCAGCTCAAGCATATTCCTGTTATGCTTTTGGTAGGCTCGTTTGAGCCGTTCGACGAAGCGGAGGCGCGCCGCGTTGGCGCGAACGACACCTTGACGAAGCCCTTTCAATCAATCCGCAAACTTATCGATAAAGTTGGCGTGTTGGTCAGCGGCCGCGCGGCAGAGGAACAGATTCCAACAGCGGAATTGGCGCAGCATCGCGAGCCCGCTCCCGAGCCGGAAAAGCTAACCGAAGAAGAACTGCAAATCACTACTGCCGACACGCTGCCGCTTCCAGACGATCAACGTGAAGTCGTCGCGTACTACGCGGCGAAACAGGAAGCGCAAGCGGCTAATAAACGCGATATGGATGCGACGATAGAAACCAAACTTTCCCAGATGCCCGCGGCTTCACAGCGCGGTCCCGGGCGCAGCAGTCGCGCCGGGATGCTGGAAACTGACGATAGTGCTGCTGAGGTATTGCTTGATCTCAGTGATGTCAAAACCGGCGGCGCCAATATCGCCGACGACTTCGTTTTGGATTTAGACCTCGACGAACCTGCAGAACCATCGCCCGCCATGGCGGCGTATTCAGCTCCGTCATTCATGCGTCGCAAGCGCGATCTCGACAGCGTCAGCGCGACGCGTTTAACTGCAACGGTCGACCAATTGGCGCGCACGCAGGAGTTTCCGCGCATCACCGAACAACCGGCGAAACACGAGGAAGCGCCGGTCGAGCATGCGGTTGCCGATCAACCGTCGCCCGCGGTCGCCCAAACCGGAAAATTAGTTAGCGATTCCGGCGCTGCGACAGCAAACGCCAGTGGCGAGTTATCGCCGGAGATGATTGACGCGATCGCGCGGCGCGCCGTCGAGCAGCTTTCCGAAAAAGTTGTGCAGGAAATCGCCTGGGAAGTTGTGCCGCAGCTTGCCGAGCTCATGATCAAACGCCAACTCGAAGACAAGAATTCTTAACTAGCTTCAATGCATTTCCATGGGAGCAGGCGCGTGCGACGTAGCCCGCTCTTTTTTCTTGTCAGTTGTCAGTTGTCAGTTGTCAGTTGTCAGTTGCAGTT
>JBDUCB010000106.1:0-5443 GCA_040003695.1 bacterium | reverse complement strand
GCGCTAAGGACGCACGCGAATTGGTGATGGCAGCAACTATCGGCGAACAGTTGCGACTCGCGCGTGAGCAGCGCGAGATTACCCTCCGCGAGATCTCAGATCAGACGCGAATCTCGGTGCGTTATCTGGAAGCAATCGAAACAAACGACTACAAGCGCCTGCCGGGTGGAATCTTTAACCGGAGTTTCGTAAAGGCCTATGCGCGCTGCGTGGGATATGACGAGAAAGAGGCGGTTGAGGCATACACACGCTACATGCGCGATCAGGGCGACACGGGTGAAGAAGTTGGATCGACGCCCTACCATTCAAAAGTTTACACTGATATGCCGGCCACGAGGTCTCCCTTTCTAACTCTCGTGCTGGCGATTGTGATTCTTGCGATACTTACCGCAATTGCGCTGGCCGTAATGAAATGGGGACAACGACGCGCCGGGGCCGAACATCAACCAGTTCTATTTGAAGTTACAACTAATAAGGTTGCGGCCGCATTGGACGGATCCTCGGGTGCGGCCGGCAGAACGGATAGTTGGAGCGGGGTCCCCGCGCGGGCAGCCCGCTTGGGGTATTGGAAAGCTGATTACGAAAACGTCTGGCAATAATAATTATTGGATCACGAGTTTTTTGCGTTATTGTGCGCTGCACATCCGCTCGTTCGCGGCAAAGCAAAAAATGCCCGTCTTAATCGGCGGGCGTTTGAGTTTTGCGACTCGAGTTTTTCGCGCATCAGGTCCATGCAAGTAAATTTTAGAGGAGACCTAATTTATCCATGATCTCAGCCAACATCAATGAAGGTCTAACGTTTGATGACGTCCTTTTATTACCCGCGCGTTCGGACGTGTTGCCTTCAGAAACTGACACCTCCACGCAATTCACTCGAAACATTCGCTTGCAAATTCCGTTGACGTCCGCCGCGATGGACACCGTCACCGAGGCTGCGCTCGCAATTGCGCTGGCGCAGCAGGGCGGCATCGGCGTCGTCCACAAAAACCTGAGCATCGAGCGACAGGCCGAAGAAGTTGACAAGGTGAAGCGTTCCGAGTCGGGCATGATTGTCGATCCAGTCACGATTCTGCCGAACAAACCAGTGCGCGAAGCGCTTCAGGTGATGGAGCGATTTCACATCAGCGGCGTGCCGGTGGTGGACGAAGACGGGCACCTCGTCGGCATTATCACCAATCGCGATCTGCGATTCGAAACCCGCTTTGATATTCCTGTTTCCGAAGTAATGACGCGCCAGCCGCTGGTGTCAGTTCCAGTGGGCACCACTCTTGAGCAGGCCAAGGCGGTGCTGCAAAAGCATCGCATTGAAAAACTTTTGGTGGTTGACGGTGACAAACGCATTAAAGGTCTAATTACCGTCAAGGACATTCAAAAGGCCATCAAGTATCCGACTGCGGCAAAGGATGACCTTGGGCGGCTACGCGTGGCAGCGGCGATTGGC
This sequence comes from bacterium, assembly GCA_040003695.1. GTDB lineage: Bacteria > Acidobacteriota > Blastocatellia > Pyrinomonadales > Pyrinomonadaceae > PSRF01. The sequence continues at coordinate 4,002 of JBDUCB010000106.1, read as the reverse complement.
GCAACCGGAGATTACCGCGAACGCGCCGATGAATTAGTTAAAGCGCGCGTCGATTGTCTGGTGATCGATACAGCGCACGGCCATTCATTGCGTGTGATCGAAGCGGTAACGGAAATCAAGAAACGTCATCCGAACACCGATCTGATCGCTGGTAACGTGGGTACTACCGAAGGCGCGGCCGATCTAATCGACGCCGGCGTTGATGCTGTAAAAGTGGGCATCGGTCCCGGTTCAATCTGTACCACGCGCGTAGTCACCGGCGCCGGCGTACCGCAGATAACCGCGATTCAATCCTGCGTAAAAGCAGCGCGAGCGAAGGGCATTCCAGTGATTTCCGATGGCGGCGTAAAATTTTCCGGCGATGTGGCAAAAGCGATTGCCGCCGGTGCGGACGTGGTCATGATCGGTTCCCTTTTTGCCGGCACCGAAGAAGCGCCTGGTGAAGTAATTCTGTTTCAGGGCCGTTCTTTCAAAACCTATCGGGGCATGGGCTCTCTTGGCGCCATGCGCGAAGGCTCGCGCGATCGCTATGCGCAAGAGATGGCCGAGAGTGAAGCGAAACTTGTGCCGGAAGGAATCGAAGGTCGCGTGGCTTACAAAGGGACGATTGCAGAAATGACTACGCAGTTGGTTGGTGGCTTACGGTCGGGCATGGGCTACACCGGATGCCGCTCGATCAAGGAGTTTCAGGAAAAGAGTCAATTCATTCGTATCACGTCCGCGGGTCTGCGCGAGTCGCACGTTCACGACGTGATCATTACAAAGGAAGCTCCAAATTATCGCCTGGAATAATCTTCCCGGCTCGTATGCTGTTGCGCGATTTCGTTCGGAAGTAACTTGCTTCCAGCTATTAGCAGAGCCGTTGAGAGACTCAGAAGCGGACCGGTTACATTAAAAACGGAGCGGGCGATCGAGCCACCAGCATCAATCCACGCGCCTAATAACAGCGCCAAACCAGCGGCCGCAAAGCAGCCCATCACGAGCGAGCGCGGGAATAACTTTAAACGCCATACACCAAACGGAATAAGCCATCCGAACACATACCAGAAATTTCGTTCCGTCAAACATTTCCACAACGATCCAATAAAACTGTGTCTCGCTGCAGCCCGCTCAAATAAGTTCCATGGCCCACGCGGTTCTCCGACAATCAAAGAATGGACGATCGTAACCGTCGCCAGGCCTACCACCGCGAGGGTAAGTACCCATGCCAGGGTCGTCGTTGTTGTTTTGTTTTTTCGCCATTCGACCAGCCCCCAGACGAGCGCTAAAACCGTTGCGAATGGCACGAACGTTTCCTTTGCCAACGCCCCAAGCAGTCCCCAAAGCGGCAACAGGTACCAACGCCGCGCCAATAAACTCAACGTGAGTGCCGCGATGAAGCAAGCCTCGCCTGCATCTATCAATCCCGCAAGCTGCAAATTGGAAACGGCAAAATTTAGGAGATAAATAGCTGCTCCCAGGAGAGCCAGGGTCGCGTCGCCAAACAATCTGTAGCCGATGGCTATCGTTATGCAGGCCGTAGCGGCGCAAAAAAGAGAATTCACTACTAGCAAAGCGAAGAAGCCGGCGTTCCAGCCGCGCAGATACGGCTGCGCGATTAAATAGATTGGCCGTGCAAGGAAAGGAACAAGAACGCGGCAATGGAACACCTCGCGCATAGTTGACGTGTTGCCGCCGCTTGCGAGCAAATAATAGTTCGCTGCGTCGCTAAGTCCTTCAATTTCGCGTGGGTCATAGCGCTTGATGGACGGGTAACCTAAACCAAAACAGATCGAAAAAAACAGGGTCCCGACTAAAAGAAAATATCTCAACCCCAACGGGGATTGGTTTAGATGGGGCTTTTCCGTATTCATTGCTTTGGACTCTAGGATCGGCTCAGCCATTTCGCTCGCGCTGCTTTCTGCGCCGCGGTTGCGTCTATCCGTTCTTCAATTCTGTAATCGAAACGTTCCGGCTCTCGCAGGACTATTGTTGTTTGAATGGTGCGCCTATCGCGTTTCACCGTAACTGGCACGCGATCTCCCTGTTTATAACGAGCAAGAGCGACCAGCCAATTCTCACCCGACACATTCCTGCGGCCGAGTGAAACAATTTCATCGCCCTCTTGTAAGCCCGCATCTTCTGCCGGCGAATCATTGCGAACCGAAGCGATGGTTAAAGTCCCGGTCTTCTCCCAGTCGATTCCGATCCCCGCATTGAATGGCTGGCGCGCCTGTTCCCGCACGAGATGGAGCCCCACATAAGCAAGCGCTTCGTCGTAAGGCAGTACTTCGACGGCGCGAACATAGCGGTTGAAAAAATCACTCAAGTCAGAACCGCTGACTTCTGATGCAACTCGCTGAAAATCTTCGCTGGTGTAACCACGCCCGCGCAGGTAATACGAAGCGTTTGGACTCTTCAAATAAAACTCGTCGTACATGCGGCGCATAACGTCATCCAACGAGGCTTTGCCGTCCGTCTTGCCGCGGATAATCAAATCTAGCACGAGTCCGATTAACTCGCCCTTCGCGTAGTAACTGATCGAAGTATTGGCAAGATCTGTTCGTTGCGCGTGAGGCGCGTCATCAAGAAACGGCGCCAGCAGCGACGACTCCTCAGCGCTCATCAAGTGACTGCCGGGCGCACTTTCGATTCCCTCGACGGTTTGATTTTCAGTGCGAAAGAATTTCGTGTCATCCCAAATGCCGGCGCGCCGCATCATCAAGTGTCCGTAATAGTTCGTTATACCCTCAGCAATCCAAAGCCCGCGGGTATTCGCAGGTCGAGTGAAATCCCACGGGCCAAGCTCAACCGGACGCAATCGTTTCACATTCCAAACGTGAAAGAACTCGTGCGCTACCGTATCCAGCACATCGCCATACACGCCTTCTTCACCCAGCGCACCGGGCTCGATGACCTGCGTAGAGGTCAGATGCTCCATGCCATCGCCGGAATGATCGTCAGCAGCGAAATGAATCAGGAAGGTATAAGAATCAAACTCCGGCGCGCCCCACATGCCAGTTTCGGCGCGCACAATTTTTTCGATATCGCGGACCAGCGCCGCGCGTTTGCCACCTTCGTCGCCGAAAGAATGGACCATCACGCGATATTTCCTGCCGTCAACCTGAAACTCATCCAGCGTGCTATCGGGTGCAATTTCAGTCGGCGTATCGATCAGAATGTCCCAGTTGGGAAACTGCCATTCGCACTGGTCCCTGCTTGTCATGCGCCCATTCACAATGCGCCAGCCCGACGGCGCATATACCACCAGCTTAGCTGGCTCGGGCTTGTGGTTGACGGCATACATGAAGACTGAGCCACCGTTATAGTTTGCGTGTCGAGAATCGAGTTGAGAGAAGGTACCGGAAAGATCGTTGGCAAACACTTTGTAGAAGATGGTTAACTTATGCGTGTTCATCGTTGGGACGCGCCATGTTTGATCGTCTACGCGGGTAACCGCCAACTTCGGCATCATGCAATCCGCAGTTTCCGGGCAGATGCCGGCGAAGGCCTTAAATTCCTGAACATTCTTCGCGAAATCAAAGACTGCGTACCTTCCGGGCGACCATTTAGCCATCTGAAAATCGAGATACTTTGGCAGCGCACCGTCGGGGAGTTCTACTTCAATAGCCACTTCGAACAGATGTGAAACTGGGCGCGACATCGCCAGGCGATAAGTGATCGAATGTAGTGGTTGTTCTGATTGGGCAAGCGCAAACGCAGCAGACGAAAGCAAGAATGAAAGCAGCAATAAGCATCGCACAAATTTATTTCGCAGAATGCAGTTCATGAAGTTTCCCTGTAAGACAGTTGGTAGCCAAAAGTTAGGCAAGCAGTCGCGGATTATCTTGGTTTTCAGGAAAGCCTGTCAAAGAAGTACGGGTTTTGCGGGTCCGGCATTCAATTGAAAGGTGGGACTTTTGACAACGTAGTCTCGAGGTTAGGAAGGGTGGTTTACCCCCGCTCTTAGGTTTACTTCGAATCAACTCTGTTGGGTTAACCTTATAGACCATTGATAAAGTA
>JBDUCB010000254.1:0-5459 GCA_040003695.1 bacterium | reverse complement strand
AATCGTGAATCGTGAATCGTGAATCGTGAATCGTGAATCGTGAATCGTGAATAGTAAATTTTGATTCGCTTGATGGCAGGGTTGCCTAGAGGAGGTCACCGTTTTAACTATTTACGATTTACGATTCACGATTTACCACTTCGGAAGCGATTCACGATTTACTAATTCAGAAGCGCCTGCATGCGATGAAGTCCGCTGGCTGCTTCGGTAAAGCCAGGCTGTTGTTCGAGTGCCTTGCCATAATGCCGCGCCGCGTCCAGATACTTCTTGCGCGTCTCGTAAATGCGGCCCAGATTGAAATGGGGAAAAGCGTAGGATTCATAGCGAGGCGCATACAACGCTCGTTTGAACCAGCGCACGCTGCTGTAAGTGTCGCCCTTCGCTAAAAGATAACTGCCGATATCGTTGTAAGGATTTCCCAGCGTCTCGTCGACCCGAATAGCTTCCAAACATTCCTCGATTGCTTCGTCGTAACGATTCTGAAAACTATAAACCCAGCCGAGAAACGTATGCGCTTCGGCAGTCGGATAAGTTTCGATTGAGCGCTTGTAAAGCTCGATCGCTTCTTCGAAATTCTCAACGAGCTGCGCCTGATAAGCTTCCTGGAAAAGCTGCTTGGCTTCGTACTTCGCAGCCGGCGAAGCATCATCTTCGTAAACTTCTTCGTTCATTTTTGTTCCGCTTAACGGATAACCCACCCCGCTACCGCGGGTGGTACTGACAAAAGATTTCTCACGCCGCGACCCAAAATCAATTGCAGTCGCTCGTCTGTTGTTTCTGTTTATCCAGGCGCTGGAGCCGGCCGTCGGTTTTCGGTGCAATTATCTTCCTGGCTTTAATTGCGGCACTCAGGACCTCGGAATCAAACTGTGCCGTTTCTCGTGGTATTAGCACGCGCGCGGCTTTCAGCATTGCATAGCCATCGCCGCCATCGAGCGCGACATAGTCCGTGGTGGCGAGTGTGTATTTCCGGTTCTCATCCAGCGGCTTGCCATTGATTGTGAGACTAACAATACGCGAACCAGCAGGCCGGCTGGCATCAAAAGTGAAGCGCATTCCCGAGATTTGCGGAAAGCGACCTGGCTGCGCATCTTCCGCGCTGCGCGCTAGGCCGTGCTCCAGCGCCTGTCGAAGCAGCGCGCCACTCACTTCTACCTTTACTACTTTGCTCTTGAAGGGAAGAATCGACAACACATCTCTTCGGGTGAGAGTGCCGGGCTTAATGATTTCGTCGGCACGGATTGATCCGCCATTCATGATGGCAACGTCGGACATGGTCGAGGCGCGAAAGGCGTCGGCAATAAAATCGCCGATGTTTGTTTCCTGCGTGCGTCCGGCGGCGCTGCGTGCATCCAATGCGACGCTGCTGTGTCCAACCAGTTGCGATAATTCTTTTAAAATCCCGCCGTACTTGCGGTAAATGGAAACGAACGCCGGATCTTCCTTCGTTTCATCGTTGACCGTGATAACTCGCCAGTCAATGCTATCCAGCACGCCGGTTGTTTTCGAAATGTTGAGATCGATCTGACCCAGCTCGCGTGCGTCGGCAGTCATCTTAAAGATGGGGGCGCCGCTCGAAGCCGACTCCAACAAGGTGTGCTCGTGGCCACCGATGATTGCGTCAACAGCGGCGCAACGCGCTACCTGCTTATCTTCGGACATCGATAAGTGAGTGAGAGCGACCACGACTTTTGCGCCGCGCGCGTGGATCTGCGGCACGATTTTTTTGGCCGTCTCGCAGGGATTGAGAAACTCAACATTGTCTCCCGGTCGTGAAGTAATTTTCGTTTCTTCCAGCACCAGCCCGAATATCCCCACCTTCACGCCATCAAACTCGCGGATAACAAACGGAACGGAATTACCAAAAGCCTCGCCCGTTTTCTTATCAATCACGTTGGCGACAAGCCATTTGAAATGCGACTCGTTCATGCGCTTGCGCAGCTCGTCCGGACCAAAGTCAAACTCGTGATTGCCAAAGGTTGCATAATCGAGACCCGAGGCATTCCAGGCGTCGATCATCTGCGCGCCTTTATAAGTAATTGATTCGACTGAGGGGGAAATTGTATCTCCGGCGAGCAAAAACAAAGTATGGGGTGACTCTTTCTCGATTGCTTTCTTAAGTGTCAGAACGCGCGCGATCCCGCCGCGCTTGCCATCGTCCACGGGCGCGAATTGATAAACGTCGTTCACTTGCAGCAAGGTCACGCGAACGGTGCAGTCTGTTTTCTGCTGTGCGTTGAGCGAGCAGAGCAGTGTCAGCATTAGCAGGGACGCGAGAAATATTCTTGGCACTGTAGTTTTTCTGAGTTTCATTCTTGATCTCCGCAGCAAGTTTAAGGAGCGAAACGAAATTTATTTTGGGACCGGGATATATCGGCTCAAGGAATGTGAATTATACTCGGCGGGTCGAAGCGATGCGAAGTTGCGCATGACAGCGGTAACGGGTTCCCTTAGTAGTGACGAGCAATTTTTTACTGGGAGCGCGAGCGTGCGGGGTCCCCGGCCGGGCGGCCCGGCTGGGGTGCTCGACCCGCCCGCAACGGCCCGCGACCGCCCTGTCGTTGAGAAGTAGCTCATTCAATCTATTTTCGCGCTTCGCGCTCATTGCTGGCGGGACGCCCGCGCTCTCGGTACGCTAAGAGCATATATGGCGGACGAGACATTTTTCATAACCGGTTTCCCTGGTTTCATTGCCAGCCGCTTGTTGCGACGGCTCGCTGACAGCGGCAGTCGTTTCCTGCTGCTGGCGCAACCTGCTTTCGTTGCTCAAGCAAGCAGGGAACTGGAGACTATCGCGCGACAAACAGGTACTCCGCTTTCGAATTTTCAAATTTTGACTGGAGACATTACTGAACCGCAATTAGGTCTCTCGCAAAACGATCTCGAGCGAGCGCGTTCTCAGTCAACTGTCCTATTTCATCTCGCGGCGATCTACGATTTGGCTGTGAAGCAGGATGTGGCTATGCACATCAACGTCGGCGGTACCGGCAACGTGAACCGTTTTGCGCAGTCGCTATCGGCTTTACTCCAATACCATTATGTTTCGACGTGTTATGTCGCGGGCAAACGCACCGGCCGAATATTTGAACACGAGTTATGTCATGACGCGGGCTTTCGCAACCATTACGAAGAGACCAAGTATCTGGCGGAAATAGAAGTAGAGGATCTCAAATCACAACTGCCAATAACTATTCACCGGCCTTCAGTAGTGTGTGGCGATTCGCGCACAGGTGAAACGGCCAAGTATGACGGCATCTATTATCTGATCAACTACCTGCTCAAATGGCCGTCCGTGCTTTCCAATTTCAACATTGGCAACGATGAAGTTAGTTTGAACCTCGTGCCTGTAGATTTCGTGGTCGAAGCGATGTCGGCGTTGGCAGTTGAGCGCGAAGCGATTGGGAAGACGCTGCAACTCGCCGATCCTAATCCGCTCACGACTCGTGAACTCTTCAACCTGATTGCGCGTTGCCTGGCTGGCAAAGAAGCGCGCATAACAGTGCCGGCGCGGCTCGTCGAGTCATCCCTGATGTTGCCGCCGTCGCCCGCCCTCAGCGGCTTGCCTCATCGCGGCGTTCCCTACTTTTTCCTTAAGCAGAGTTACGATACCACCCAAGCTCGCCAGTTGCTTGCGCCGCACGCCGTGACGTGCCCACCGTTTCAGAGCTACGTGAAGAACATCGTCGATTACGCCGCAAGTCACCCAACGCCAGGTTGAAGTGTCTTAGTAAAAGCAGCACCACTTAACTGAACCGGCGTGCAGCATGGTCGAGTCCACAGGTGCAGGACCGCGAGCGATAGCGAACGGATGCTAAGCTCAGCCCGAATAATCCGGGTATTAAATAAGCCACCTTCAAAGTCGAGCCCAGCATCCGTTCGCTACAGCTCGCGGTCCTGCATTTGCTGGCCCATTCAAAACTAACCCATACGATTAACCACCGAACACTTGGGCGCGCACTTGACAACGTGACCAGTTTAGAATTAGTCTAAATCCATTCATGGCGAAGGCGAGCAAGAAAGAAGAAGGCGAGAAGTTGACGCGGCAACGCGAGGCGGTGCTGCAGGTCATTCGGGAGCGGGAGGATCATCCGACCGCGAATGATATTTTCGCGGCCGCCCGGCGGCGTCTGCCCGGCATTAGCTACGCCACTGTTTACAACTCGCTTCGCTTCCTGAAAGAAGCGGGCCTGGTGCATGAAATCAAGTTTGGCGATAGCGCCAGCCGTTACGATCGTGAGACTGATCGGCACGATCATGCTCTTTGCAGCCGGTGTGGAAAGCTGGTGGATTTTGATCTGCCGCAAGCGGCTGAGTTAATGAAGGCAGCCGCGCGCCGCTCAAAGTTCAAGCCGGAGTCGGTCCACTTAACGCTAAAAGGCGTGTGTCCTGACTGCCGCTAATAGTCTTTAGTTTCGAAAAGCAATAAACCTATTTTGGAGGATTCATGACAGTAGCTACAGCAACAGCAATGGAAAAGGCGATGGTGGGCCAGCCGGCGCCGGATTTCGATATGGCCTCAACGAAGAACATCGAGAAACTCAACGAGAACGTCAAGCTCGCCGATTACAAAGGCACGTGGCTGGTTCTTTTGTTTTACCCGCTCGATTTCACTTTTGTTTGCCCGACGGAGCTGACAACTTTCAGCGATCGCTATGAAGATTTCGAAGGCATTGGCGCCGATATCATCGGCGTATCTACCGACTCGGTGTTTTCGCATCGCGCCTGGATCCAGACGCCTCGCGACAAAGGCGGCGTCGAAGGTTTGAAATATCCGCTGGCGGCTGATGCCACGAAGACTGTCGCGCGCGACTACGGCGTGCTGATTGAAGATCGCGGAATCGCGCTGCGCGGCTTGTTCGTAATCGATCCGGAAGGAGTTCTGCGCTACAAGGTTGTTCACGATCTGAACATCGGACGTTCCGCGGAAGAGACACTGCGTGTTATTCAGGCACTGCAGACCGGCGGTCTTTGTCAGGCTGAATGGAAGCCGGGACAGAAGACGCTGAACGCGTAAAGCGTGAACCGTAAACCGGGAATCGTGAATCGTCGGTTCACGGTTTCCGGTTTTTTAACGGAGACGGCCATGGGAATGAGAATCGGAACACAGATGCCAGCGCTCGACGGCGCCACCGAATGGTTTGGCGCTACGCAGGCGCAGGCGGAAGCAGAGGCGCAGGAGCACCCGACGTTGATTCACTTCTGGTCGACGAGTTGTGGCATGTGCAAAGAGAACATGCCGCGCGTAGCGGGTTGGCGTGATGAGTTGCGGGAAAAGGGTTTACGCGTGATCGCGGTTCACATGCCGCGCTACGAAGCGGATACGGACGTCGAGCAGGTGCGCGACACGATCGCGACTTTCAAAATCACTGAACCTTGCGCAGTCGACAACGAACACAAACTGCGCGACGCTTTTCAAAATGATCACGGGGAATGAACAACCGGACACAGGAAGCTTTAGT
>JBDUCB010000399.1:0-5471 GCA_040003695.1 bacterium | reverse complement strand
TGGCACACGAGCGTCTGGAATTCGAAGATCGCCTGGAGCGTGCCTTGCGATATTTCCGGTTGGTAAGGCGTATAGGCGGTGAAAAACTCTGAACGCGAGATGATGTGATCGACTATCGAGGGAATGTAATGTTGATAGGCGCCGGCGCCGAGAAAATTTGTTCGTTTCGCGGCGCGATTATGTTCGGCAAGTCTTTCAAAGCCCGCCATCAATTCGATTTCGGAAAGTGCGGCGGGCGTGTTTAGATTTCGCGATAATCTCAGATCCTGGGGGATTGAATGAAATAGTTCATCAGCCGAGTTGAGGCCGACGTGGTGAAGCATTTCAGCCCGCTCTTCAGGCGAGTTGGGTATGTAACGCAATTTTACTCAGTCTCACCTTTCGTAAAATCTTCATATTCGGCAGCAGTGAGCAGACTATCCACTTCGCCAGGCGCGGACATCTTCAGGCGTATCATCCAGCCGTCGCCGTAAGGATCCGTATTCACCTTTTCGGGTTCGTCTGTCAGCGAATCGTTTGCCTCGGCTATCTCACCAGACACGGGTGAAAAAACCTCAGACACGGCCTTCACGGACTCGACTGAGCCGAACGATTCATTGGCGGCAAACTTTTCGCCGGCTTTGGGCAGCTCGACATAAACCACGTCGCCCAATGAATCCTGCGCGTAGTCAGTGATTCCGACGACGGCAACGTTGCCGTCAACTCGCACCCACTCGTGGTCCTTACTGTAGTGTAGGTCTTCAGGAACGTTCGCCATGATCCCTCCGCAGTTTCGGTTTTGAGTTTCAGTTATCAGCCGTGCAGTTTTAACTTCCGCCCAGACATCCAACGCCTGGCAAACAAATGCTGAACCGGTAACTACTTTTCGCGCTTGTAAAATGGGGTCTTAACGATCTCGGCGCCGACGAGTTTGCCTCGAACATCGATCTGAATGGCCTGGCCTTCTTTCGCGAATTCAGTTGGCACATAAGCCATGCCGATGTTTTTCTGCAAATAAGGGGCCGGGCTTCCAGATGTAACTTTGCCCACCCGCGCTCCATTGACAAGTACATCCTGACCATCGCGGGCGATGCCTCTGTCTTTTACTTCGAAGCCTACCAGCTGCCGATGCACGCCATCTTCCTTTTGCTTTGCCAGACGTTCGCGGCCGATGAAGTCGCCTTTGTTCATTTTACAAATCCAGCCGAGGTTTGCTTCGAGCAGTGTGGTTGTTTCGTCGATCTCGTGTCCGTAGAGTGCCATTCCGGCTTCGAGACGCAAGGTGTTTCGCGCCGCAAGTCCGCAGGGAAGGACGCCGTCGTCAGATCCAAAACCGCCCGCGTCTAAAAGTTTCTGCCAAAGTCGCTCAGCCATGTTTGCTGCAGCATAAACTTCAAAACCGTCCTCGCCGGTGTATCCGGTGCGCGAGACGATTGACTCGACGCCGTCAACGGTCCCTTTGGTGAAGTGGTAATACTTGATCTCTGATAAGTGCAGATCAGTGAGTGTCTGAAGAATCTCAAGCGCCCGCGGTCCTTGTATCGCAAGCTGGCAATAGTCGGCGCTCACGTTTTTCAGCTCAACGGCCTGATGCCGCTGATGCGACTTGATCCAGGCCCAGTCCTTCTCAGTCGTGCCAGCATTAACAACCAGCAGTAAATGATCGGCGGAAAAACGGTAGACAAGCAGGTCGTCGATCACGGTGCCATCGGGAGTTGTCAGCGCGGAGTATTGAGCCTGACCATCAACCAGTTTCGTGACGTCGTTTGACGTAATGTAGTTTACGAATGCGATCGTATTGGTGCCACGCACGTCTATCTCGCCCATATGGGAAACGTCAAACAAACCAGCGGCTCGTCGTGTGCGGAGATGTTCCTCGACGGTTCCGGCCGGATACTGCACCGGCATGTCCCAGCCACCAAAATCGACCATGCGGCCGCCCATGCTGCGATGGACAGCATTCAGCGGCGTGCGTTTGATCTCAGCGACAGCAGTCATGTCTCTCGCGTCAGACTGTTTTGATCAGTCCGAATTCAACTGAAATACTAATAAACAGGATGAATCGGCAAACTAACATGCGCAGTGCGGTGCGTCAAGCAGGTGTCTGTTGGCACGTGTCTACTTCACTTGTTGACACGTCATGGTTGGCAAGGTCACTGATCGCCAGATGATTTTGGATTAGTTAAAGAGACAGACAGCGATGAAGGAAAAGCCTGAAGGAGAGCCTTCGTGGGGGTCGGACCAACCGAGAAACTTAGGCCTAGAAACTTCGGTCGCGCACATCCACCTTTTGCACGGTGAAAACTACGCGCATCGTATCGGGACGACGGTCCAATGAGGCGGGCACGAAAGCGGTGCTCTTGCGCAATGCGACTTCGAAGTCAGCCAGCATTTGCAGATCGCGCGGAGCGTGCACCACGTCTGCTAATGAAGCAGCACCATTGCTGAAAACGTCAGCCACAACCACCATGTCATCGCCCTCCTGAAACTGTCCGGTGTGTGGACGAGCGTAGTTTCCAGTCAAAGTTGCCAGTGCCCCTCCCGGATTCAGGCTCGGTGACTGTTCTGCAAAGGGCGCTCGCAGAGCAGAGTAGGCCTCGGGTGTGACCGGTTTGGTCAGGTCGTAGTTTGGCGCAACGACGAAAGCTGAAACGTCTTGTCGAGCCGCCTCCCGAAGTGCGATGAAGTGTGGCCGCAAGCCAACGAGCATCGCGGTGAAAAGAATCACTGACGCGAAAGACCCAACGCTGTATGGCACCAGTCGTGGTCCGATCCAGGCAAGAAGCTGCGCGCCAAAAGTAGGCGTTGGAGACTGTCGCTGTGCCGCCGCTTCGATCATCAAGGCGTCATTTATTGCCGGAACTAGCGATGTGGGAGGCAGTGGCCGAGAAAGCTGGCGTAGACTATTGCGCATCGTGCGCAATTCAATCAGCTCCTTACGGCAGACAGGACAGGAATCCAGATGCAGCTCGACCGCTGAGCGCAGCGGCGAAGACAGCTCGTCGTCCACGTATTGCGATAATGATCGTTTTGTTTCCTGACAACTCATATCGTTAGATTTCGGATTGCGGAATGCTGAATGCGGATTAGCTCGTTGAAAAGCTAGCACTTTTTTCTTTTACAATCCGCATTCCAAAATCAGCAATCCTCAATTCCAGTGGATGGCCGGCCGGCCCCGGCTGTTGCTAAAAAAGAAGCAACTTGGGCGTATCCTGCGGAGTCAAGCAATTCCGACTTTAGCGATGCTGTAACGGGTGTTGCTGGCCACGTTTCAAATTCGCTCTCATCGTAAACTCACTTTGTCCTCAGACTCGCTTTTTCACTTCGACCCATTTGGCACCGAGTTTTTGTGAACCGGGGCGGGTCGACCATCCGCTTTTCTCGTCAGTTGTCAGTCGTTCGTTGTCAGTTGCTATTTAGGACCACGATGCAACTGACCACTGACCGATTACAAAGATCCTTCCAACTTCTGTCGTAGCTCCTGGCGACCACGCGCCAGTCTCGATTTTACCGTCCCAACATTGATTCCCAGCGTTTGGGCAATCTCTTCATAAGTGAATCCTTCAATGTCTCGCAGGATTACCGTTTCGCGATAAGCAAGGCCTAATCGCTGCAACGCCGACCGCAATGCCATTTCACGTTCGCGAGCCAAAGTCTGCTGTTCCGGATCCTCTGACGGCTCGGCAACTGTGTCACTAATGCTTTGCCTGGATTCGCCGTGCGTGGCGTCCAAAGAGACAGTTGAATCGCGCCTGCGTCTGCGCCACCAGCGAGACCGGTTCCGTGCCTGGTTGATGGCAATGCGATAAATCCAGGTACGAACGTCTGCCTCACCGCGAAAACGATCGATATTCTGGAAAGCCCGCAGAAAAGTCTCTTGAGTTAAGTCGCGCGCCTCTTCGGCGTTTTCAGTCAGATGAAACAGCAGACCATAAATCTCGCCAGAGCGTTCGGCGACTAGTTCTTCAAACGCGGCCGCATCCCCCCGCTTTAATCTTTCAAGGAACTCGTGGTCGGCTAATGAGCGCAAGCCCACAGGGGCTGCGATCGCAACCTGCTCCAGATCCATTTGCCCGCCAAGGGCTATTGGCTCTCCGTAGCTCACGTGTTACCCCTGCGGCCCGAATCGGAGGAGCTGCTTCCTGCCCATATTCGGACAGTCGAGCGGTTAGACACCGCCGCCCCGTTGTTTGTTCCCGCTCCGGATCTCATCGCCATTGATTGGATGCAACTTTTGTTTTTCGTGCTTCGAATACTATACAAGGAGCCTCCTTGACAAGTTTTCTGAGCAGCCACTAGAGTTACTGTTTCTCGAATCATACACCCCAAAGAACGCAGTTCACTATGGGAACTTGCGAGAGAGAAATAAGTGGCAAAGTACAACAAGAAACGCGCGCGCGAGTTGCAGCACGATAAGTTTCGCGATACCGCAGGAAAACTCTTCGACCGTTTAACCGACCGGCTAGAAGGCAAGGGCAAAGCCATCCTTTACGGAATCGTTGCCGTGGCTGTGTTGGCTGCGCTGATCGGTTTCTGGTTCAACTGGCGTCACCGGAAGACGGATGAAGCGCAACGTGCGCTGGGCCGCGCCATCGCCATTTCGAGTACACCCGTTTCACCAGCGGGCCTTAATCTACCGCCTGTGAATCCGACTGGGCCAAGTTTTAGTAGCGAGCAAGAGCGCGCCCAGAAAGCGATTGAAGAGTTTCAGAAAGTCGCTACCAAGTATGGCGATCCTTATCGCTCGGAAGCCCGCTACTTTATTGCCGCGAATTTGCTTTACAGTGATCGCGAAAAGGGATTGAACGAGTTGACGGAGATGACCAGGAGCGGAGTTCCCGAGGTTTCGGTTCTGGCGACTTTTGCGTTGGCCCAGGCAAAAGAGGCAGACGCAAAGTATGACGAAGCGGCGCAGCTATATTCACAGCTTGCGCAAAAGAACAGCCCCGTGATTACCCCTGAGACTGCGAATCTGCGTTTGGCTTCGGTTTACGAGAAACAGGGGAAGAAAACGGAAGCGGCAGATCTGTTGTTCAATATCGTGGAGCCTTCGCGCAGAGCAAAGGACAGCGACGGCTTGCCGCTGCAACCATCTGCCGCGGCGCGCGAAGCAAGCGAAAAACTGCAAAAGCTCGATCCCGATCGATATGCAAAATTAACTCCTGAGGCGCCGCCGCTGGACTCGCCGTTCTAACTCGCGACCGTTTCGTTATCGTTCTGCTCGACCTTTAATCGTGAAAGCTAATGTTGGCTGCGAATGGACAACCTGACTCATTCCCTGGTTGGACTCGCTGCCGCTAAAGCCGGGCTGGAAAAACTCTCGCCTAGCGCCACCGCGCTTTGTATCCTTGCCGCCAACTCACCCGATGCTGACATTCTGACCCTTGCCGGCGGACGTTGGACCTATCTTCAGAATCACCGCGGCATAACTCATTCGCTTCTGGGCACCATTGCGCTTGCGCTGGCGCTGCCGCTGGTTTTTTACGGTGGCG
>JBDUCB010000313.1:0-5478 GCA_040003695.1 bacterium | reverse complement strand
CCCGCGACCCGAGGCGCTGCTGTACGGTTTGATGCGTTTGCAGGACATCATCATGCGCGAAGCGCCTTCTGCCTACATCTTTGAATCAGACGGCACTGTTCACCGTCAGCAGTCGCTTGACGATGGCGAAGAGCTTGTCGCAAACAACAATTCCGAACCGCAAAGTGCGGCCGCCCCCGTTTAATCAGTCTTACTCGCTTTAACGGTTACTACCCCCTCGCGTTCTAAACATTTCACTTAAGCGCACCGTGATGCGCTGCGGAGGTTCACAATGAAGTCGGTTAATTCCAAGCGCGTAATATCGCTGCTTACTCTTTTCGTCATGCTGATGCTGCCGTTGGTGGTTAATGCGCAACGGCGCACTAGACCGCGGCTCAGACGCGCGGCTGTTCGCAGGACTGCGCCTGTTGGACCGCTGGTCCCAATCGGCACAAATCTAAAAATTCGCCTGGAAGACACTCTGTCGAGCAAAGACTCGCGCATTGGCGACAGATTTACAGCGACAGCGCTGGATCCGGTGCGTTTCAACGAAGCGCGCATCACCGGCCACATCAGTTCAATTCAAAAGTCAGGAAAAATAAAAGGGCGCACCAGCATGAACCTGGCGTTCGATTCGATTACGCTGCCCGATAATCGCAGCGGCACGCTACATGGGTATGTCACCCGCGTTTATGGCAGCGATTCGGGGCGAGCGGATAATGAAGGGGGCGTTGAGTCTGGCAGTCGCACGAATCAAACAATCAAACGTGGCGCAATCGGAGCTGGGGCCGGCGCTGTTCTTGGTGCAATTGTTGGTGGCGGCAAAGGCGCAGCGATTGGATTAATACTTGGTGGCGCTGGCGGCGCGGGATCCCTAGCGGTGCAGGGAAGCAAAGAGTTGAGGATCGACTCAGGGACCGAGATGCTCGTGCGCGTCACACGCTGACGGTGTTTCGGAATAGTTAAGCACAAGCGCCAAAACTAAAAGGCAATGCGGGCGCAAAGGAATCGTAGAAGATGATTCCTTTGCGCCTTGTTGTCGAGTCTAGTGTGCCTGGCGCGTGTGCTCCTGCCTCCGGAAGGCATCAAGATGGTGTAGCGAAGGAGAAGGCGGCGGATATGAGAAGCAGGAAAGTTTTGCGATGGGTTCTGGTGTTACTTGTTTGCGCGTTTGTTCTTATTCAGTTTTATCGTCCCGCAAAAACCAATCCAGCGATAGATCCGTCACGTACCATCGAAGCACAGTTGCATGTCACCCCGGAGGTTTCCGCAATCATGGATCGCTCATGCAACGATTGTCATTCAAACAAGTCGCGCTGGCCGTGGTACAGCAACGTTGCGCCGGTTTCCTGGTTGGTAATTGGCGACGTCAACGATGGCCGAGGCGCGATGAATTTTTCCGAGTGGGGCAACTACGACAAGGACAAGCAGTCGCGCAGGCTAAGAGATATCTGCGAGCAAGTTACTGATGGCCAGATGCCGCTTAGTATTTATACACCGATGCATCCTGGCTCAAAGCTTTCTGCTGACGATGTGAAGACGCTTTGCGATTGGGCCAACGCCGAACGCGCGCGAATTTCTGCTCCATAAACTTTTGGCCGCAGATTAACGCGGATAGTCGCGGATCAGAATAGGAACCAAGTATTACATGTAAGGAATTATTTTCGAATGCTTGCTGCTATCTGGAATGATCCACAACGAGGATTCCTGCACTACAAAGCATCTGCGCTCTCCTGCCCTTTATCTGATTCGCGTTTATCCGCGAAAATCCGCGGCTGATCTTAGATTCCTTGCAGATGACGAGTGTCATTAATACTGAGAACGCGCACAAAGCCATCATCGCGCAGCTCAAAGCGCGCAATCCCACAATTTGCAGTAGCTATCCAGACGGGCTTTAACTCTGGCGCATCCAGCGCGCCCATCAAGTGCAAGATCAAAATGCAGATCGTCCCGGTGTGCGCAAACATCACAATACGTCCATCTTTGTGTTCCTCGATTGCCTCATCAAGTTTTCGCGAGGCGCGGTCGAGCGTTTGTCTGTAACTTTCGCCACCCCGCAACACGTGCTCGAAATCACGTCTCAATAACGCCTTATATTGCTCGGGGTGTTGTTCCGCAGCTTCTTCAAAAGTTAAACCTTCCATCACCCCGACGCTGCGTTCGCGCAATGCTTCGGTCGCCTCGAGAGCGATACCAACACGCTCAGCCAACGGCGTAGCAGTTGCGATCGCTCGTGGCAGATCGCTGGAGTAAATTGCATCGAATCTTTCAGAGGCGAGGGCTCGGGCGGTGGCTTCGGCCTGTTTGCGACCGCGAGCCGAAAGAGGAGTATCGGTGTGGCCGCCGAAACGACCTTCAGCGTTTCCCTGCGATTGACCGTGACGAATTATAATGACGTGGGTGGTTAACGACATAGTACTGAATACTGAGTTCTGAGTGCTGAGTACAAAGTGCTGAGTACTGAGTACCGAGTACTGAGTCATGAGTCCTGAGTTAAAACTAAAGGCTAAGCCTAAGAGTTAATCTAACTCAATGCAAAACCCGAGAACTCTGAACCCGGGCACTTACACTCGGTACTCAGCACTCAGTACTCAGCACTTTGTACTCAGGACTTAGTACTCAGCACTCAGTACTCAGAACTTGTTTTACGCCGCCAGCGCTTCTTTCTTCAATTTCTCAGCCTGGTCATGAGTGATGAGCGCCTGAATGATTTCGTCGAGGTTGCCTTCCATGACGAGGTCGAGCTGGTGAATTGTCAACCCGATGCGATGATCGGTCACGCGGTTTTCTTTGAAGTTGTAAGTGCGGATCTTTTCCGAACGGTCGCCTGAGCCAACCATCGAACGTCGCTCGCTGGCAACGGCATCGTGTTGCTTCTGTTCCTCGAGCTCCTGCAGACGCGCGCGCAACACGCGCATCGCCTTCTCGCGGTTTTTGATCTGCGACTTCTCGTCCTGCATCGAAACGACGACGTTGGTCGGAAGATGTGTGATGCGAACGGCGGAATAAGTTGTGTTCACTGATTGTCCGCCGGGTCCGGATGAGCAAAAGGTGTCGATGCGTAGGTCTTTAGGATCGATCTTCACGTCAACTTCCTCAGCCTCGGGCAGCACCGCCACCGTGATCGCTGAGGTGTGAATTCGTCCACTGGCTTCCGTTTGCGGAACCCGCTGCACTCGATGCACGCCCGACTCATGCTTCATCTTTGAATAGACTTTGTCGCCCTCGATCAAGACGATCGCTTCTTTCATGCCGCCAATGCCCGACTCAGAAACGTCGAGTACTTCAAAGCGCCAACCCTGTCTTTCGGCGTAGCGGTTATACATGCGCAGCATCTCAGCGGCAAAGAGCGTTGCTTCGTCGCCACCGGTGCCGGCGCGAATCTCCACAATCACATTCTTTTCGTCATTCGGATCGGAAGGCACCAGCAACAACTTCAATTCGCTGTCGGTCTTCTCAAGTTTCTGCTGAAGCGTTTCCACCTCAGCACGCGCCATCTCGCGCATTTCGTCATCGTCGGCAGTGTCCAATAGCTCGCGAGCACCGGTCAGCTCTTCGTTCAGAGTTTTCCAGCTACGATACTTATCAACTATCTCGCCCAGATTTCTGTGCTGCCGGGCCGCTTTGGTATACGCAGCCTGATCCGCGAGCAACTCCGGTGCGGAGAGTTCATTAGCGAGCTCTTCGTATCGTGCTTCTATTTGTTCGAGTCTCTGTAACATTAGTTTGTTCGACAAACTGTCCGACAAACTTTAGTTTGTCGGTTCCGCATTATTCAGTTCACGACAAGCTAAAGCTTGTCGGACAACCGCGACAAGCTGAAGCTTGTCGGACATCTGCTTACGATAACAGCGCCACCGCCGGCTCTGCACTCTGCGGCTCCAGCTTCAGCGATTCCTTTAACGCTTCAATGGCAACTTCGAGTTGCTGGTCGTCAGGCTCTTGCGTGGTGATGTTTTGCAACCAAACGCCGGGCCGTGTAATCGTTTTAAAAAACCAGCCACTCTCTTTTTTCGCCGACACGCGAATGATCTCATACGACACACCCGCGACAATCGGGATCAACGCAATACGCACCAGGAAGTTGTAAACCAGCGAATCAAACTTGACGACGGAAAACAACACGATCGATACCAACATCACAATCATCAAAAAACTGGTGCCGCAGCGTGGATGCTGGCGTGGTTGTGGTCGCGCGTTTTCCACCGTCAGCGGCAGACCTCGTTCCCAGGTGAATACTGTTTTGTGCTCGGCGCCGTGATATTCGAAGACGCGTCGCAGGTCTTTCAGTAACGAAAAACTGAATATCATGATCAGAAAAAATGACATGCGGATCACACCGTCAACTAGATTGAACGGAACTGATGGTCGCACGGGATGCAAATAAGTTTTAGTATTTGTCCAGGCGCGCATGTACCAGGCTGCATCTGCGTTCGCAGTTGCAGCGTTGGGTGATTCGTTGCCGCGAGACCCCGGCGCCGTTGTTGCAGTTGATGACGTTACCGAAGGCGTTGGCGCCCAACCGGCTGCAATGAACAAGGCATTGGTGAGCAGCAGCGGCGCGGCGACGAAGAGCAGGACATTAAAAATCAACGCGAAAATAATTGAACCTGCAGCGGCCGTCGTCCCACCCTTCCTCAGCTCATCCTTCGATCGCTTTTGCGTCGGGATAGGAAACAACCCGGGCACCGCGCCAGTGACTCCTGCGAAATCGCCTTCACCTTCAATTACGGCAGGCGTCAGTGCGATTTCTACTTCTTGAACTTCCGCCTCCTGCGCGTCGGCAAATGCTTCGTTAGCGGAATAATTCAAAGCCTTAATTCCCAAGCCCATCGACTGCACCAACACCGCGCTGCCGCGTAAAACAGGTAGTTTCAGCAGCGGATACTTATCACTCCACTTTGGAAGTCGTGCCGCAGTATTGACGATGGTTCCGTCCGCCTTGCGCACAGCGATGGCATAAGCATTGGGCGTGCGCATCATCACGCCTTCAATCACCGCCTGACCACCGACAATTAGATCTCTTTCGTTTGTGCTCAATGTTTTTACCTGTAGTACAGGCATTCTTGCCCGTCCATTTTTCAATTTCAAATTGGACAGACAGGAATGTCTGTCCTACTAAACACTAACGCCGGCTCGTTTAGAGTTCAACCTTTAGTTCGTTTGCCCTTCTCAGAGACAAACTAAAGCCTGAACGCCCAACCGCAGCCGGCGTCTGTTCTTGAAGTTTTGCTAGTGTCGTTTAGAAATCAACTTATCGTTCCTCCGATTGCAACCCGAACCATCGGATTAACCAGCAGTAGTTGTAGTTGTAGTTGTAGTTTCCGTGGCAGTTTTCTTGCCATATCGCTTATTGAAACGATCCACGCGCCCTGCGGTATCAATCAATTTCTGTTTACCCGTAAAAAACGGGTGGCACGCCGAGCAAATTTCCACGTGTAAATCGCCTTTCTTGGTAGAACGCGTCTTAAACGTGTCGCCGCAGGCGCAGGTAACGGT
>JBDUCB010000222.1:0-5479 GCA_040003695.1 bacterium | reverse complement strand
CAAGAGATCGTCTGCAGGAGCGACAAACTGAAGTTTGTCGGACTTGTCAATCCAAGACCCGCGCAATCACACACTTCAAATAATAAGTCTCAGGAACTCCAAGCAGGATCGGATGATCGCTCGCCTGCGTTCTTTTCTCCAGCAACTGGACCCGCCGGTGCGCGTCGTTAGCTGCCTCAGCAATCAGCTTCAGAAACAATTCTTCCGACATGTGATACGAGCAGGTGCAACTGACTAACACGCCGCCTGGTTTAAGTAATTTAATTGCCCGGAGATTGATTTCTTTGTAGCCGCGCGCGGCCGGCGCAATGCTCGCACGATTCTTGGCAAACGCCGGCGGGTCCAAAACGATCGTGTCAAAGCGCTCGCCGTCTGTTTCCATTTCACGCAAGGCATCAAACACATTGGCCTCACGAAATTCAGCGTTGGTTATGTTATTGATTTCTGCATTGCGACGCGCGGCCGCAATAGCTTCGGCCGAAATATCAATTCCAATCACGCTCTCGCAAACGCCGGCGAGTTGCAGCGCGAAAGCGCCATTGAAAGCAAAACAATCCAACGCGCGGCCATGCGCCACGGCGCGAGCCGCCAGGCGATTATCGCGCTGATCGAGAAACGATCCAGTCTTTTGGCCGGAAAGCGGTGACACCAGGAAACGAACGCCGTCCTGATGGATCTCAAATTCCGCGGGCGCATCGCCATAAAACGTTCCCGACAACAACTCCAGTCCTTCATGTTGCCGCACGCGCACATCGTTGCGCTCAATGATGGCGCGCGGCGCGAATTCCTCGACCAAAAGTTCTACGAGCAGAGATTTGATTGCTTCCGATCCTTGCGAAAGCGTTTGCAGAACGAGCACATCGCCATAACGATCGACAATCAATGACGGAAGGAGATCGCCTTCAGAATAAATCAGCCGGTAAGCGTTTGTTTCCTGGCCCACACCCAAGCGCCGCGCTGTCGCCTGCCGAATTCGCTGGCGCCACCATTCACGGTCAATCACGTCGTCGGCCGTCGTTAAGAATCTCAGCGCGATTTGGGAGCTGTCACTGTAAAAAGCCTGACCGATGAAGTTGCGGTGCTCATCCTGGACTCGGACAATCGATCCGCCTGCGGCATCGCCTGTTTCCACCACATCGCTGCGATAAATCCAGAGGTGGCCGCGGCGAATGCGATCCGCTCCGCGCTTTGCAACTGTGACCTCGTTCATACAATAGTTGATAAGTTGTTACTATCTCAGCAAAGAATTTTCTTTGAGCGGGGGCAGGCCCCCTTCCTAACCTCGAGCTTACTTTACTTGTGCCATACTTGGGGCACTTAGAGTAATCTAAACGAGCTTCGGTCGATAAATGCAGTAAGGAAGGGGGCTCGCCCCCGCTTGACTAACGAGCCAGCAATCATGCCAGCGAAGACACATGCTGAGCGCCGTAAACGCTTCGAAACTTCTTCGGGAATCGATCTTCCCGCCGCTTTCGATCCGACAAACACCGAACCGGTAGACTATGAAAAGGATCTAAACCCGCCCGGCGAATTTCCCTACACCCGCGGCATTTATTCCAACATGTATCGCGGTCGCCTATGGACCATGCGGCAGTATGCGGGCTATGCCACTGCCGAGGAATCAAACGCGCGTTACAAATATCTGTTGGCCCAGGGCACCACCGGGCTGTCGGTTGCTTTCGATTTGCCCACACAAATCGGGCTTGATTCGGATGATGCACTGGCCGCGGGCGAAGTCGGAAAAGTTGGGGTGGCAATCGATTCGCTCGAAGACATGCTGGGTTTGTTTGATGGCATTCCATTCGACAGCGTCTCGACATCGATGACCATCAACGCCACCGCGGCCATCCTCTTGGCGCTTTATCTGGCGGTGGCGCGGCGACAAAACGTCCCGTTTGCGAAAGTCAAAGGCACGCTGCAAAACGATATTCTGAAGGAGTACATCGCGCGCGGCACTTACATCTATCCGCCGGCCCCTTCCCTGCGTTTGGTGACCGACACGTTCGCGTATTGCGCGCATGAAGTACCCAACTGGAACACGATCTCAATCAGCGGCTATCACATTCGCGAAGCAGGCTCGACCGCCGTCCAGGAAGTTGCCTTCACGCTTGCCGATGGCATTGCTTATGTCGAAGCGGCGCTGAAAGCCGGACTCGACGTGGATGATTTTGCGCCGCGCCTTTCGTTCTTCTTCAATGCCCACAATAATCTGCTGGAAGAGATTGCCAAGTTTCGCGCCGCGCGCCGGCTGTGGGCGCGCATCATACGCGATCGTTTCAAAGCACGCGACGCTCGTTCGCAGATGCTGCGCTTTCATACGCAAACGGCCGGCTCATCATTAACTGCGCAACAACCGGAAGTAAACGTGGTGCGCACCACGATTCAGGCGCTTGCAGCCGTGCTCGGTGGCACGCAGTCACTGCATACAAATGCGATGGATGAAGCGTTGGCTTTGCCAACTGAAGAAGCGGCGCGACTTGCTCTGCGAACGCAACAGGTGATTGCCTACGAGTCCGGCGTTGCGGATACGGCAGACCCACTGGCTGGTTCATATGCAATCGAGCAGTTGACTCATGAGATCGAGGATCGCGCTTCAAATTATTTGGAAAAGATCGACGCGATGGGAGGTATGTTGCGCGCGATTGAGACCGGCTATGTGCAGAAAGAGATTCAAGAGTCTGCTTATCGTTATCAGCGCGCTATTGAGAAAGAGGACTCCATTGTTGTGGGCGTGAACCGTTTCCAAAACATTGAAGAATCAACAGTGCCGACGCTGCGTGTTAACCCCGCAATCGAGCAGCAGCAAATCGAGCGGCTGCGTGCGGTGCGAGAGCGCCGTGATGCGAGGACGGTCGAAACAGCGCTTGCGAAACTGGAAGCAGCGGCAGACGGAACCGAAAACCTTTTGCCCTTCATCCTGGAAAGCGTTGAGGCGTATGCAACGGTCGGTGAGATTAGCAATCGGCTGCGAAATGTTTGGGGTGAATACAAGGAAACATCCACGGTCTGAAAATGCCACACCTGCTCGAAGTAAACAATCTGCAAACGCATTTTCCGACACGCGCCGGTTTGGTGCGCGCGGTTGATGGCGTAAGTTTCCATATCGACCGCGGCGAGTTGTTGGGGCTGGTGGGTGAATCGGGTTGTGGCAAGTCGATCACTGCGCTCTCGATCATGCGCCTAATTGCGCCGCCGGGAAAAATAGTCGGCGGCGAGATAATTTTTGACGGCAGGAATTTATTGAAAATGTCGGACCGCGAAATGCGCGATATTCGCGGCGACGATATTGCCATGATCTTTCAAGATCCAATGACATCGCTCAATCCTGTTTTCACAGTTGGCGAACAGATTGCCGAAGCCCTACGCCTGCATCGCAACCTTTCGCGCAAAGCCGCGCGCGCCGGGGCTATCGAAGCGATGAGCGAAGTTTCAATTCCCGATCCGGCTCGCCGGATTGATGATTATCCGCATCAACTGTCCGGCGGGATGCGCCAGCGTGTGATGATCGCGATGGCCCTGGCGTGTGATCCGAAACTTTTGATCGCTGACGAGCCGACCACGGCGCTGGACGTTACCATCCAGGCGCAAATACTCGAGTTGTTGAATGAGCTGAGAAAGAATCGCGAGTTGGCGGTGCTTTTAATTACGCATGACCTTGGCGTGGTCGCTGAAGTTGCGGATCGCGTTGCAGTGATGTACACGGGCCGCATTGTTGAAGAATCGCCGGTGGAGGAATTGTTTGCGCGGCCGCGGCATCCCTACACCGAAGGCCTGCTGCGATCTGTTCCCAAACTTACCAGCGCCACAGCCGCTAAAGCTGAACGGCTGGAAACGATTGAAGGTACGGTACCAAGTCCGACTGATCTGCCGCCTGGTTGCCACTTCGCGCCGCGTTGTCCATATCGCATGCCGCGCTGCACCACGGAAGAGATTCCACTTTACGATCTTGCAGGCGAAGTGAAGGTGCGCTGCGTGCTGTTTGATTTGGCAGCGGCAGTTGCAGCGGATCATCAGGCTGAAGGTGAAACGACATCGGGTTGAAAACCAGATTTTCCATTTACCATTTGTCATTTTCCATTTTTCATTTGGAAGAAGCCGACGAGGATCAATCTTAAGATTCGATCCGACAGTTCACGACTTCAATTGAACAACTTCGACTTTTGAGAGTCGTATATCAAAGCTGCACATTGCGGCTGTAGGAATGGCGAATGAAAAATGGTAAGTGAGAAATGGAAAATCGATCTCTGAAGCTCAACTAATGTTAGCAACAAGCCCACAAAGTAAACTCGTTCAGGTCAAAGGCCTGGTAAAGCATTTTCCGGTTGAGGGCAGCGACGACGTCGTACGTGCGGTCGATGGCGTATCGTTTGAAATCTTTCGTGGTGAAACACTTGGCTTGGTTGGCGAGTCGGGCTGCGGCAAGTCAACTGTTGGCCGTTGTCTGTTGCGCCTGATCGAACCGACTGCCGGCGAGATAACCTTTGAAGGACGCGACGTTGTCTCACTTGGGAAGCATGAGCTGCGCGAGCTGCGTCGCGAGATGCAAATTGTCTTCCAGGATCCTTACGCGTCGCTGAACCCACGCATGAAAGTTGGCAGCATCGTCGGCGAACCGCTGGTCATTCACAGGATCGGAACTAAGAAAGAAAGACGCGAACGCGTAGCTCAACTGCTCGAGCGAGTAGGCTTGAATCCAGATTACAGCAAACGCTATGCACACGAGTTTTCAGGAGGACAACGACAACGCATTGGCGTGGCGCGCACGCTCGCGCTCAACCCGAAGCTGATCGTCGCGGATGAACCCGTGTCGGCGCTCGACGTTTCAGTGCAAGCGCAGGTAGTTAATCTGCTTCAGGATCTGCAGAAGGAGTTCAAGCTTGCGTACCTTTTCATTTCGCACGGCTTGGCGGTAGTGGAACACATCTCGTCACGCGTTGCGGTAATGTATCTCGGCCGCATTGTCGAAATGGCGACGGCGGCGGATCTTTACGCGCAACCGTTGCACCCGTATACCAAGGCGTTGATGTCAGCCATTCCCATTCCTGATCCGAAACACAAACGCGAGCGCATCGTGCTTGGCGGTGACGTGCCCACGCCTATCAACCCGCCGTCAGGTTGCCGCTTTCGCACGCGTTGTCCGATTGCTATTGACGAGTGCGCGCGAATCGATCCAGAGTTGCGTGAAATTTTGCCGGGACATAGCGTAGCCTGCATTCGCGTGCCGGGTTGGACCGAGGCGGGAGGCAAGTAGTTTAGAGTACAACCTTCAGGTTGCTATTGCTAAAAGCAGCAAGCTAAAGCTTGGACTTTAAACTTCGGGCTTGGCTGCGGAGGGATAAGTTCAGAGTACAGCCTTCAGGCTGCTGTCGCTGTAAATGAGCAAACCAAAGCTTGTACTCTAGACTTCTGTGAAGTGAAACTTCATGATTCAGCGGTGCGTATCAAGCAATTTCAACAACGCCCGCGCTGATGCTGGGAT
>JBDUCB010000127.1:0-5485 GCA_040003695.1 bacterium | reverse complement strand
GCGGCACTTAAAAGCACATCGCAAACTTGGTCGGACCAGCGAGCATCGCATGTCGATGCTTCGCAACCTGACGGTTTCGCTAATTAATTCGCACGAAGAGCGTATCGTTACCACGTTGCCTAAAGCAAAAGAGTTGCGGCCTTTCGTCGAGCGCGTCATCACGTTATCGCGCAAAGCGAGTAATCTCGAAGGTGATGACACCGGCGCCCGGGCGCTGCACCTGCGCCGCCAGGCAGCCGGGTTCTTTCATGCCGGTAACATGCAGGCATCGGCGTTGACAGGAAAGCGCGGACAAGTGCGACCGCCGCGAACGGCGGGCATGGCGGCATTGAAACGTTTGTTCGACGAGCTGGGAGAGCGTTACAAAGATCGGCCCGGTGGTTACACGCGCATCATGAAACTTGGACAACGTGTCGGCGATAACGCTGAGTTGGCAATCATCGAATTAGTGGACAATCCGCATGAACGCGAAGCCCTCGCTTCCGCGAAAAAACGGAAAGCGACGACCGGCAAAAAGAAAAAGTCGGCTGGGAGGAGTAAACCACCCGCCGAGGAAGCAGCAGACGCTGATACGAGCAGTGCGCCGGACGAAAAGAGTTAAAGAAACGTGACCCGATAGGACCATCCGTTAGAGAACGGCCCGGCCAGGAAGCGCCCCAATAGATCATCGGCATTGCGAGCAACCCGAGACTTTTGGGGCTTAACACTTGATAGGCGAACATTATAAAGCCAATAAAAATTGGAACAGATGAGCGATCCAAAAGCCCAGATAGCGGAAAACGAAAACCAAGCCCAGCCGGAAGCTGAGATTGAACAAACTCCCGCGCGCGGTCGACGTCGACGTCGTGCTTCAGCTAACGAACTCTCGGTGAACATGAATGAGCTACGCGAATTGATCCAGTTGATTCGTGAAAACGACTTCACTGAATTTGAACTCGAACGCGAAGGCTATCGAGTGCATTTTCGGAGAGGCTTGGATGTAGCAGCCGAAACCGGTGCCAGTGAGGCTACTGTCTCAACCCAGAATACAGCCTCAAGCACCACGATCTCAGGAGAAGCGAGCGTGGCAACGCCGACGCATCCGGGCGCAAAAGCACAAACCGCTGCCTCAGAAGATCAGAACCTGCACATCATTCCTTCTCCTATCGTCGGCACGTTTTATCGTTCGCCTTCTCCCAACGCTGATTCGTTCGTGAAAATCGGCAGTCGCGTCGAGCCGGACACAGTAGTTTGCATCATCGAGGCAATGAAATTGATGAACGAGATTCAGGCGGAAGCAAGTGGCGAGGTCGCGAAGATATACGTTGAGAACGGACAACCGGTCGAGTACGGTCAGCCGTTGTTTGGAATCAAGAAATAGCCGTCCAAAGTTTAACGTCCAATGTCCAAAGCCTGTCAGGGCTAGAGGACGTTGGACGTTAGACTTTGGACGTTGGACCAACGATGGATCCCGAAATTAGAAAATTCAAAAAAATTCTGATCGCCAATCGCGGCGAGATCGCCTGCCGTATTATCTGGACCTGCAAGGAGATGGGCATACGCACGGTCGCCGTGCATAGCGATGTCGATCGCGATTCGCTTCATGTGCGCTTCGCCGACGAGGCTGCGTGCATTGGGCCGGCGCCTTCGGCGCAGAGCTATCTGAACATTCCGGCCATCATTAGCGCGGCTGAGATCTTCAATGTAGACGCGATACATCCGGGCTACGGTTTTCTCGCCGAGTCGTCTTACTTCGCCGAAATCTGCGCCGCTTGCAACATCAAGTTTATTGGACCACCTGCGAGCATCATCAGTTTGATGGGCGACAAAGTAGAAGCGCGCCGCGCCATGGCCGCAGCCGGCCTGCCTATTTTGCCCGGCAGTCCTGAACCGATAACGTCGGAAGTTGAGGGTTTAAAGTTAGCGCGCGAGCTTGGATTTCCGGTCATCGTCAAAGCTTCGGCCGGTGGCGGCGGCAGAGGAATGCGCATCGTACATTCCGCCGCCGAACTCGGAAAAGCTCTTGAGGCAGCCTCAACCGAAGCAGCCGCAGCGTTCAAGGATGGCACCGTTTATATCGAGCGGTACCTTCAGGATCCTCGCCATATTGAGATTCAGATTCTGGCTGACGAGTACGGCGAATGCATTCATCTGGGCGAGCGTGAATGTTCCATTCAACGTCGCCATCAGAAGCTGTTGGAAGAAGCTCCATCGCCCGTGCTCTCACCGCAATTGCGCAACCAGATGGGTGACGCGGCAGTTGCCGCTTGCAAACAACTCGGTTATTCAAGCGCCGGTACCGTAGAGTTCCTGCTTGATCGCGACAACAAGTTCTATTTCATGGAAATGAACACGCGTATTCAAGTTGAGCATCCGGTCACCGAGATGGTGACGCTGGCCGACATCGTGCGCAATCAAATCAGGATTGCGGAAGGCGAGCGGCTTGGTTATACGCAGGACGATCTGATGATTGTCGGCCACGCGATCGAATGTCGTATTAACGCTGAAAATCCCGAAACTTTTGCACCTTCGCCAGGCGTCATCACCGCTTTCAATCTTCCAGGCGGACCCGGCGTGCGCGTCGATACCTACGTGTATTCAGGTTATCGCGTGCCTCCGTTTTACGATTCGATGATCGCTAAAGTCATAACTCATGCGCGCACTCGGGAACTCGCAATCGCACGCATGAAGCGGGCGCTCGAAGCGATGGTCATCGAAGGGATCAAGACAACCATCCCGCTTCATTTGAAGATCATGGACGATCCCAAGTTTAAAGCGGGCGAAATCTCGACCAGTTTCATGGAATACTTTCTGGCGCAAAACGGGAGCAAAGTAGCCAAAAACAAAGGTGGGGCGGCGGCCTGAAATCGGGGCGCGCGCGTGGTTGCCGTTTGCGCGTCAGATGCCTATAATATTCGACTTTTCTATGGAGAGTTTTCTCGTCTGAGAGGATAGACAAAATGTCATACGCGGTTATCAAGACAGGCGGCAAACAGTTTGTGGTGACAAAAGGCAACACTGTCCGTGTTCCGTCGCTGGAAGCAGAAGTTGGCAAATCGGTTGAGCTTGACGCGCTTTTATCGGCTGGCGATAAGGCAAAGAATGACGGGCCAGTGGTGGGGGCGACGAAGGTTTCCGCGACTGTCGTCGACCATGGACGCGGCCCAAAGATTGTGATCTTCAAGAAGAAACGCCGCAAACAGTACAAGCGCAAACAAGGTCATCGCCAGGGTTACACAACCATTACGATCGATTCGATTGGTTAAAGAAGTGATGAGTACTGAGTACTGAGTCCTGAGTAAGGCAAGAATCCTTGGCAGCTAGTCAGTCAGCACTCAGTACTCAGTACTCAGTACTCAGCACTCAGTACTCAGCACTTTTATTCGGAGTTCATATGGCACATAAAAAGGGAGTTGGATCATCTCGGAACGGTCGCGATTCAAATTCGCAACGACTGGGTCTGAAAAAGTTTGGTGGCGAAGCCGTGCTTGGGGGAAACATTCTCGCGCGTCAGCGCGGAACTAAATGGAAGCCGGGCAAGAATGTCGGACGCGGCAAAGACGACACTCTTTTCGCCCTGGTCGATGGAGTGGTGAAGTTTGAAGACAAAGGCCGCACCGGCAAGTTTATCAGCGTCTATCCGTCGGAACAGGCTTCATCTGCCTAGGACTTGGAATAATGCGAGCTATCACGCGACGCCTGAGCCAAGTCGAAAAGAACTTAGGCCGGCGTCGCTTTCGCTTTAGATGTTTATCGATCGCGCGAAGATTCGAGTGAAAGGCGGCGGAGGTGGCAATGGTGTCACAGCTTTTCGGCGAGAAAAATTCGTGCCGCGCGGTGGCCCTTCAGGCGGTGACGGCGGGCGCGGTGGTGACGTTTGGATAGTCGCGGATGAGTCTCTCAACACGCTACTGCATCTTCGCTATAACCCCGAGCACATCGCGCCACGCGGCAGGCATGGTGAAGGTTCAAATTGTTCGGGCCGCGAGGGAGACGATCTAACGGTTCGCGTTCCGGTGGGCACGCAGATCTTTGACAGCGAGACGGGCGAACTGTTGCAGGATCTGGCGATGGACCAGTCGCGTTGGTTGGCCGCACGCGGCGGTCGCGGCGGATTCGGTAACTCGCATTTCGCCACATCCACAAATCGCGCACCTCGTTATCACCAAAGCGGCAGCGAGGGCGAAGAGCGCCTGCTACAGCTCGAATTGAAATTGTTGGCAGACGTTGGCCTGGTTGGATTTCCCAATGCCGGAAAATCAACCTTGATCTCAACAATTTCTGCCGCGCGCCCGAAGATTGCAGACTATCCGTTCACTACGCTCGAACCAAATTTGGGTGTAGTTGATTTGGGTGACTATCGCACGTTTGTGGTTGCGGACATCCCCGGCCTGATCGAAGGTGCGCACAGCGGCGCTGGTTTGGGTGATCGTTTTCTACGTCATGTGGAACGCACAAAATTGTTGCTGCATCTGGTCGATGTATCGTCGGCTTCCGGACGCGAGCCGGTTAGCGATTACCTGACTGTTAACCAGGAGCTGCGTGCCTACAATCCCGCGCTCGCAGAGCGTCCGCAGATTGTGCTGGCAACTAAGATTGATGCGCTCGACGATGCCGAAAGGTTAGAGACTTTGAAAAAACGCGCCGAAGCGGAAGGTCGAGCGTTTCATGCGATTTCCGCAGTCGCCAACAAAGGAATACGTGAACTGATTTTTGCAGTGGCGACGAAGCTTGATGAGATAAACGAAGCGCAAAAGCAACAGAGCACGATCGAATTGGCTTTGTAGGACAGGCATTCCTGCCTGTCCATCTGAGAGTTTGAGATCTCAAATCTCAGATCTCAGATAGGGAATTGGACAGACAAGAATGTCTGTCCTACTGCAGACGGACAAGGATGTCTGTTCTACTGAAATGGACCAGCGAAAGCGTATTGCGATTTACGGGGGCACGTTTGATCCGGTCCATTCAGGGCACCTTGAAATTGGCAGAAGAGTTTCCGAGCTCTTTGCAACTGACGAGTTTTTATTTGTGCCGGCGCGCGTGGCGCCGCATAAGGTAGGTCACGAAGCAGCATCGGCTTTCGATCGGTATGCGATGCTGGCGCTGGCAACCAAAGACGATGCGCGCTTGTCTGTTTCCCGCTTCGAGCTCGAAGGTCCTGGGCGGCAGTACACCATCGATACGCTCGTTCACTTTCGTGACAGCTATGGCGAGCTTGTCGATTTGTTCTTTGTGATGGGCGCCGACTCGTGGGCCGAGGTTACAACCTGGCGTGAATGGCAGCGGTTAGTAACACTGGCAAACCTTATTGTTGTAACGCGTCCCGGACACGACATCGCGCCTGACGGTTTTGCTGATGCAGCAAGTCGCATCACCGATTTGCGTGGCGCTGCCAAGCCGGCGACGGTCGAGATTGTCGGTGTAGGTCCGCAAATATTTATTACTGACGTCGTGATGATCGACGTTTCTGCTAGCGCAATCAGACGAGCGGTAAGCGAACAGGCTG
>JBDUCB010000059.1:0-5548 GCA_040003695.1 bacterium | reverse complement strand
TGCTGGCAGCGCTAGCCTTGGGCTACTGGATCTTCTGGAATCATTGAATAACGAAAGATCTCCCAAAGAAGAGATGCAAGTGCACTGTAGTAAAAAATGTAGTAAACACCTGCATTCACCGAAGTACATGAAAAAACATGAAATAATTTAAAGTATTCTCCTTGCACCTATTTAAGCGTCAGTGTTCCTGTATGCACGATACTTGATAATTTTCTGCAAAACCCTTATTCATCGGTTCGATTCCGATCGCCGCCTCCAATCTTTTCAATGGCTTAGGCTTCACACGAAAGGGTCGAAAACAGCAGCAGTCTCATACGCCAATCTTTGCCTACGCTTCCCTAAGAGCAAAGTTCGTCTAATAATCCCCATTGCAAGATCGAAGCGAAGCAGCGAGATCGCGAACCGCAACGAGAAAGGCGAGCGAGTAAAACTTCCGACGATTTGCTTCGCATTCGAGAAATCTTCGAGGGTCCACCGAGACCATAGCCAACATAATTGTCTTGAAAACAGAATAATCGCGCGTGTATGAACTGTTGACTGTTTCCGGATCGAATGGCATGATTTGCCGCAAGCGCTAGAGAGGTTTTCAACACAGGTCGCTTGCCCCGTTAGTCTCACTCAAGTAACGAAATCCCGACTCTCTTTTAATGGTTCATAATTCGCGGAACTTCGCGAGAAACCAGGATATTTCATATGAAGAAACAGATGTTTCGTGAACGGGAGTGTATTCACAGAGACGAAGGCGCGGAAGGGGAGTTTTACAACGGAGCCTTTTACGTGCAAGCACTCCAGCGCCTGCCTATCGACGAGGCTATGCAGATAGCCGGTAAAGTCGGCTCCTTTTTCTGGGCTGACGCACCGCACATCGTGGTGTGGCTCTGTCTGGATTGTGCGGCCGCTCTGGAACTCAAAGATACACCACGTGCGGTAATGCAGAGCGTGCGCCGACAAGCCTGATACATTAAAAATCCTGCTCTCTCGTGGCTTAGCCGGGGTCATGCAGTTGGATTTTGCTGTAAAGTGAAATCTGATGAAGCACGAGCGAGTTGATAAACCGGAAGGACCTAAACGCGATGAAACTGCCTCGTAAGACTGCAAAACCTTTATTCATCCGTTCGATTCCGATTGCCGCCTCCATTAACGCTCACTCACACAACAGATATCGAAATCAAGAGAGTTGGGTTGGGCTTCTTTGCGATCGCTGGAGGGTTGCTATAACCGCAGCCGAGAAAGATGGTCACGCGAGCAGAATCCTCATTCTGCTCGCGTGCTCAAGCATGCAACAGCGTAAAGTTTAGAAAATACGGCCGTGCGGTAAATGTGCTCCGCCACGGCGGTGCCCGGTGCAGAGGTCGGCATTTGGCACTGGGATCACCGAACCCAGGAATTGTGGCTGCCTCCGCACGTTGAGTTCCTGCTCCAAATCGTAACCGAAACCAATTAATTGCGGTTCATGCAGGAAGGTGCTGTACATCAGCATTCCCGCCGGTCTTCCGGAATCGCGAATGCCTACGGGAAGCGACAAGTTCGGATAACCGGCGACCGCCGGCCCCGTCGAGTTCGTCAAATGCGGCGCGACGATCGCATCGAGATTGTCGGCGGCGAGTGCAGCATCGATTCCAGAGCGCGCTGTATTCCGGGCGTGTGTTCGTGCGGCTATATAATCCGGATCGGTGGGATAGCCGATGAACTGTTCCGATAATTCGAAGATCTCCTGACCGTAGTAAACCAACTCTTGCTGGCAATGCGCTTCATTAAAAGCAATCAGGTCCGCCAAGGTTCGCATCTTTGTGTGTGTGAGCGTCGCGAGGTACTCCGCGATTTGCGCCCTGAACTCATACAGCAACGCCGTGAACTCGTCACTGGCGTAGGCAAACACGTCACCGGTATCGGTGTCCACGATGGTCGCGCCGAGGCTTTCCATTACGTCTAGCGCATGCTCCGCAAACGCGACTGTCTCCTCGTCTCCCGGAATGCCGCTGCCATAGTAGCTGTAGTCGAAAAAGCGAACGTCGCGTCCAATCCGCGCGCCTTGAAGCGAGCCACGTTGGAGAAACTGCGTATATTCGCTCGGAAGCTGGTGTCCGATCACTTCGCCAAATGGTGACTGCAACGCGCCGAGCAGAATCGCCACGTCGGTAACGCTGCGCGCCATCGGCCCGGCTGTGTCTTGCTCATGGGCAATTGGAATAATCCCGTCTTGCGAAATAAGCCCCAGAGTCGGTTTGAAGCCAACGATGTTCTCGACGGCGGAAGGTCCGGTGATTGATCCATCTGTCTCCGTGCCGACAGCCGCCGCGCACAGATTCGCGGCAGCACCATTGGCCGAACCAGAACTCGATCCCCAGGAGGTATAGCTCAGGTCGTACGCATTGATTGTGTTTCCGCCCCGCGCGCTCCAACCGACCGCGAGAGGATACGCGAAATCAAACCCGCGGAAGTTTGCCCATTCGCCCAGATTCGCTTTGCCAAGGATCACGGCGCCAGCCGCGCGCAGTCGCTGTATGATCACGGCATCGCCCGGCACGCGGCTGCCGTAAATCGCGAGCGATCCTGCCGTTGTCTGCATTTGATCGTCAGTCGCAATGTTGTCCTTTACGAGAAGTGGAATCCCGTGAAGCGGTCCGCGCACATGACCATTGCGGCGTTCGTTATCCAGACCGGCAGCGATGGCGACCGCATTTGGATTTACTTCGATGACTGAGTGCAACAGGGGATTAAGCGACTGAATGCGACTAATGTAGCCACGCGTCAATTGCCGGCTCGTCAGCTGCCCAGAAGCCATAGCCGCCTGAAGCTGAGGGATCGTGGCTTCAATGAAATCGAAACCACCTATGGCTGAAGCGGACTGTTGCAAAAGCGAGGTGAGCCCTCCACTTAGCAGCGCCGCGCTTCCAAGAGCAGTCGTGCCGATAAATTTTCGGCGTGTGATGCGGTTACGACGATTAGACGTTTGTTGGTCCATGTCAGTTCCTCCCGTTACAATTTTTCCCGAATAAGCAGAGATGAGTTTATTGTCTGGCGACCTGTTGGGAGAAAACTCCGCTTCGGTCGCCTCGATTTTTTAGCGCGATGGTATCGACAATCGCAAAAAGTGGCGAGCCGAGCAGGACTCGAACTGCGACCCACTGAGTTACAAACCCCAACGTGCCAGTCGCCTAGATGGTCAGCGCCAAAACTCGTGAAACACACTGGAACCGCGGGAGACGAAATGCTATCAAAGGAAGTTGTTTCTAGCCAGGTTTTTGGCGGTTTTCTGAAACCAATCGAGGCCCCTAGAAACCCAAGGAAACTAGTCTGATTAAGACTGCAAAACCTTTATTCATCGGTTCGATTCCTATCGCCGCCTCCAACCCTCTCAACAATTTAGGGTCACTCTGGAATTCAATCAAAACCTTACCGTAGAAAAAATGTAGTAAGTCTTATAAGGTCATCAATTTTACTTACTTCGATCCCGAGAACCCAGCCAAGTTGGCTGGACTTAGTCTCTGCCAACGCCTAAAGCGTCGGCTACGCGATTGATGTAATTAAACCAGGAAGCAATCAGTGTGATTTGAAGAATTGCCTGGTCATCAAACCCGACTGCATGCAGACCCTCGTGGTCGTTCCGGCTAATGCGGGTGGCATCGTGCGTCAGCTGCGCCACGTAATCCAACATCGCTCGCTCCTGCTCAGAGATGGTTGCAGTCTTGTAGTTTTCCTGTAGTGCCTTTACCAACGCTTCATCCAGCGTGACTCGACGCAGAAACTCTGCGTGGGATTCGATTCAATAATGACAACGGTTGGCGACCGAGACTACAGTTGTGATCATTTCATGTTGCCGCCGCGTAAGTGGAAGATCCGGCGACATCAAGGCGCCGAAAGTTGAGAACGCGTGATGAAGAGCATCAGGTATTAGACTGTGGGAAGCGACAATCTCGGAAGTCTGTCTGTCAGCAGTAGGGTGCATGGGTATGGCATATTCCGCCGGATACAATTCACGCTGGGCTTCAACCGCCCGTCGCACCCTGTCGTCAGCCTCGGGCGAAACAGTCTTAATCCATGTCATGCTAAACGATTCCTCGATTTAGAGCTCAGCATATCCTTCAATTGATCCGAATTATCTGCGTGCTGCCATCGTCAGCAAATGTTGCGAATCTCGGCGAACCGTTTGCGTTCTTGACTACGAAACTTAGCCGGCGACCTCCGGGTTGATAAGTTCCAAGCGGCTGGCTCTTAGTAACAACATAACCAGAGCCAGCGCGTGTTGCGTTCACAGTGGTTCTGCGGAATCCTCCCTGGCTGTACGCGTTGCTAACGCCATCATCTTCATAAAGCGTAAATGACGCCTTACCCTTGTCGTCAGGATAGATGTTGAATGTTATCGGATCCCAGGATTTTTCGCCCACATAATGCATCTCGGGCACCGTAGGAATGATTGCACCAGCGCGCACAAAAATCGGTACAGTTTCCAGTGGAGCATCAGCGGATACCATCGTGCCGCCTTCGTACTTTTTGTTTGTCCAATAGTCGTACCACATTCCCTTTGGCAGATATACTAAACGCCGAGTAACGTCCGGCTTAACAACGGGCGCTACCAGCAGATCGTCTCCGATCATGAATTCGTCATCCAGATTGTAAGTGTTGGGATCGTCCTGATAGTTCAAGACCAGCGGACGAAAGAGAGGCACGCCGCTTTGATGCGCTTCCTCCAGGATTGTGTAAAGAAAAGGCAGTAATTGGTAACGCAGTTTTAGGTATTTGCGGATGATGTCCTCGTAGTATTTCCCAAAACGCCAGGGCTCCTGATCATAGCCGTCGATCACTTTGTGATTGCGGCAAAACGGCGCCAGGAAACTGACCTCATAAGCGCGCGTCAGTAATTCACCGTTGCCACGACCGATGAAACCGCCAACATCGCTGCCAACAAAAGGCTCGCCCGACAAACCCAGGGTAGTGAACATCGGAATGTTCAGCGCCAGCGCTTCCCAAGTGCTGTTCGTATCGCCCGTCCACATGGTCGAGTATCTTTGGATACCCGCATAGCCCGCGCGAGTGATCAGATAAGGACGCTGATCAGGTCGCAGTCGTTCAAGTCCTTCATAAGTTGCGCGCGCCATCAAGAGTGCAAACACGTTGCGGTTTTTCGCGTGGGTTGACTTGTTGCCCTCATCGTAACTGACAACATCGATCTGGTTCTTGCCCGTCTGATCGACGAAGTCCGAGGGCTCGTTCATATCGTTCCAGATTCCAGCCACTCCATTGTCGGTGTAGGCTC
The DNA here is from genome assembly GCA_040003695.1 of bacterium. Lineage (GTDB taxonomy): Bacteria > Acidobacteriota > Blastocatellia > Pyrinomonadales > Pyrinomonadaceae > PSRF01. Next base: position 291 of record JBDUCB010000059.1, on the reverse strand, counting down.
GATGCAAACTTCCCCACCACTCGCGCGCAGCCGGAAGCGTGAAATCCACAAACACACTTTCGCCCGGCCACACTTTGGGAATAAACAAGTCCCCGCTCTTCCGACGTTGAAAATAGTTTTTTGCCAAACCCGCATCGAAAACGTAGTAGCGTTGTTGCTGCGGTTCGAGCTCAGGAGTTATTGAGGTAACAAGCGCCGCACTCTTAGTCACTGGTTGATACTTAACTCCCGGATCCACGATTGCAATCAGCTTAACTCCCTGCCTCGCCAGCTTTTCGGTAAACGCCTTTG
>JBDUCB010000071.1:0-5558 GCA_040003695.1 bacterium | reverse complement strand
AAAGCTCCAAGATGTCGCGTTATGGTGTCCGAAAGTAAGTGATGTTAGGCTAGAACTATGGCAACGAATGATGAATTGCTGGAGCGAATCCGGATCGATCCGAACGAACGGCATGTAAATTTGCAATTAATGCGCGAAGCTGCCAACGATGAGTTTTTTCTGGCCGACCTCAACACAGCTATGGAAGATTTCAGAGACGCGGGATCACCCAGAACCTCTCCAATGAATTCATGGACCAGATGACCGATTCACAAGTGATGGCGCGGCGCTTCAACGAAGATGAAGCCGTGCAGCAGAGTTATGAGTACAGACGTAGACTGCGCCTGCTGTTGGGTGATAAGTCGCAAACGCCTGATGACGTCCTGGATGAAGTTGACTGGATTGAGGCGGAACGTGAATGCCGGGAGAGTCGTTGCGTTGGTACGATTGTTATGGGCCGCAGCCTAGTATCGTGAATCGTAAATAGAAAGCAAGCAGTACTGCGGTTAGTTTCACAATAACCGGCGAGCCGTGACCTGCGCAGGAAGACAGTCTAAAATGTATTCGAGGAAAAAGAATGAAGTTGCCCAAATTGACTGCGGTGATCGAGAAGGAAGGAAAGTGGTATGTTGCCACTTGCCCTGAGCTTGGTGTGGCCAGCCAGGGCAAATCTTTCGAAGAAGCTGAGGCAATGGTTCTGGAGGCCATCGAACTTCTGCTCGAAAACGCTGACGAAGCGGAAATCAAACGGCGTTTGAACCGGGGGGTAAAGGTTAAGAGGTTGGAGCTGGCTCATGCCTAGACTGCGGGTGCTTTCCGCAGCTCAGGTATGCAAGATACTTCGGCGCCACGGCTTCGTGGTCGTGCGGCAGACCGGCAGTCATATCATTTTACGCAGAAAGTTACCGGACAGAGGAATAACAGTCCCGATCCCGAACCATTCGGAGATCGCGAAAGGAACATTAAGAAGCATCATCAAACAATGCGAAATCTCCAAATCGGAGTTCATGACGTAAGCGCGAATGGTGTTGCGCTTTAAGATCCATCTCAATCGCCGACCCATCGAAGGTCGGCGAATTTGTTTCGTTGGGGTGGTCGGTTCGTGCTCACGCGCCGCTAGCGCCATGGAGATTATAAATTTCAGATCTCAAAGAAAAGAGTAAACAGCAAACAGCACCCCAGCCGGGCTGCCCGTCTGGGGACCCCGCACGCCCGCGCTCCCAGTACTCATCACTGCGTTCCAGCCGGCGGCGTTGTGCGGGTGTAGCTGTCGCGGGCTTTGACTGCAACGTTAGGACGATTTACGCGAACCTTAATCTGCCGTCGATTGGCGTTGCCGGCATTACCGTCCTGCGGGTAATAGCCGAGGCTATACTGGCGGCGTAGCTCTTCGGCAATACGAGAAAACGCGTCTGCCAATTGCGTGGTGTCGTTAGCGCGATAAAGGCGACCCCCGGTCTTTTCCGAAAGCTGACTTAGATATTCATTGGCCCGATCGTAATCAGCTTTCGTTGTGCCGGGCAGTGGTTGACCGCCTGGCCCCGTTACCTTCGGCGCGCCATAAGTCACTCGTGACGTCGTCGAGCCAAAAGGCCCGTTGCTGGTCGTCGTTACCACCGTTACATTTCCGCCCGCTCCTTGCATGGCCCGCATATAGTCCGTCGTGTCGTATTGAATCGGATAAATCAGCGCGTCCAGTTCTTCCACTTCGCGCATTGTGCTCGCGTAGTTTGCCTGATAGCTCGCGGTGTCCACGCCGTCAGTGAAAAGCACAATGGCTTTCCGCCCTTTGATCTTGTTCAGCCGTTCCTTAATCACGAGATGCACAGCGTCGTAAACGCGCGTGGCGTTGCCCATGTTGGCGTTCTGCTCAATCACCGCGCTGATCACATTCAAATCATTTGTTACCTCGGTTAACAGCAACACTTGATCGTTGAAACTGACTATGAGCACGCGATCTTGCGGACGCAGTTGTCTCGCAAAGGCTATGGCCGCTTCCTTTATCTCCCACAAGTGAAATTGTGTAGACGGCGATGTGTCGAGGAGCAAGGCCACAGTGAAAGGTTTGTCTGCCGGCTCCCAGTAGGCAATTTTCTGTTCGACGCCATTCTCAAAGACAGAAAAATCTTCCCGCGTCAGGTCAGCGATGAAGCGGCCCTGGCGGTCCAACACACTGACTGGCACGGTGACGAGGTTGGTGCTGACGCGAACAACGTCTCCTTCACCTACTTCCTCCGGTCCCGGATCCGCAATGTCGCTTGCAGATGATGCGACCGCTGAGCCAGTTGGCGCTGTGCCGGCCCACTGCGGTGCACGTGCGGGTCGCTCTGGCGGATCTTCCGTGATAACAGCGACCTCGTCTCGCGCTGCTGATGTGGCAACGCGTCGCGGCCGCGAACCTGGCTTTGCAGGTTGTGTGGAGTTTGTCGCGAGTTGGGGCGTCGATCCTGTTGCCTGACGTTTAGATGGCACAGACTGATCCAAAGTCTGGGTTTCGAGGTCAGAGTCTCTGGCTGGCTGTTGAGTGCCGCCGACGACAGACACCGGCTGTTGTGCTGATGGTTTGGCGCCCCTGACACCAGGTTCCGTCGCTGCAGTAGTCGCGGTTGTCGATGCGTTCCGGTTTGCGTAAGTCTTGGCCACGCTCTCGGAATATGGATCCTGTTTCTTTAGTACGTAAGCGCCGTGCGGGCAAGCTGTCGAAGTCAGATAGGCAATGATGGCGTACCCGGCCGGGATCGGCAGACCCTGACACATTATTAAAGAGTCGTTGCGGGCGGCCTTGGTTGTTCCGCGACCAGACTTGGCCGTCGCCCGTTTGCCGGCAACTCGTCGAGCGGTTTGCCCGGTCATTGCCGAGGCAAGCAAGGCAGTGACGATTAATTGGGAGACAGAGACACGAAGCAGATGGGCGACAGGGAACTTCATAGCCGCAACCTCGAGTTTAGTGTTATGCGAATGTGCCGATGAGGGCTGCATTATAGACTCCGAAGCAGATTTATCTCAAGGTTCTTTTAGAGGGCAACAAACCGTGAATCGTAAATCGTGAATCGTAAATAGTTAGTAGACAGGTGAACAGCAATCAGCGAATAGTAAACAGTGAACAATAAACAGTGAACAGTGACAAGAAAGAAGTACGAAGTGACAGATTGGAAATCAAGCCTCAATGCAGGGGCGCGGCCGGATCTCATTCTGTGTCCCGGAAGGGCAAAACCTTCCGCACATCAGATGGCCCAGCCGTCGCCAGTAATCGTGAGTCATCTAAACTCAGAAGTGCATAGATAAGAGACGCAAATAGTGCAATACCTGGCCCAGATGAAAGAATAGCTGCATCCCTCGTTGGAACTTCCAGTCCCGAAAAAGACGCTTTTATCCCCGTAAATCGCTGTCCCGAAGCAACAAACAAGCGGAGGCGCCGCGACTTGCACACGAGTTGCAACACATTGGCTGCAAAGAGGGCCATAACAGAGCGAGACCCACCCGAAAAGCGAGAAGGCAGAAGGCAGTAGGCAGTAGGCAGTAGGCAGAAGGCAGAGCAAGGCAGCTAACGCAGGTACCGACAATTCAGACATTTAGTTGGAGGAGAAAGAATGATTAGCACCATTTTCAAACTCGCGATGAGTACGACGTCTAATGCATCGCGGAACATACAAATCTATCGAAACGGAAACACGAAAGTAGCCCGACGCATTTACCACGCGATTGCCGTCTGCGCAGCCCTGGTCACATTGGGCGCGCTCGATGTCGCGAACGCACAGTATCAACCTACGTATTCTCAGAATCAGGTTCGCACCTATTCAAGGTCAGACGTCGAACGGTTCATCAGAGACGTTGAGCGGAGCAGTCAGGATTTTCATCGCGACTTTGATACCTGGCTCGATCGCAGCCGCGATGGCCAGCAACGCGAGGACGTCTATAATCGTCCGGTACATGATCTCACCGACGCGTTAACCACCTTGCGCTCCAACTTCAATAGCCGTAACGACTGGTGGCTTGCAAGAAGCGACATGCAGCGCGTACTCAGCGCGGCAACGTCAGTAAACTCCCAGTTGAATAATCGCGAGGTAAGAGGAGGTCTCAACCGGCAATGGCGTGCGTTGCGGACAAACATCAACACCCTGGCTGATGCTTTCAATCTTCCGCAAGTGGGCACCACTTTCGCCGGCATTCAAACCTATCCTGAGTACGGCGGCAGCGGCCGAAATTGCACCACAACGGGAACCTTCCGCGGTTATACAAACACCGGCGAAACGGAACTCACTCTTAGCGCCAATGGATTAGCCACTGCACGTTCCTTGAATTACAACGCGCTCTATAACGGTCGCTGTGCAAACGACGTGCTTTATTTCGATTGGGGATCTTTTAGGCTGGTGCGCGACGGACGAAATAATATCGCCACCGTCGAAATCGGCAACGAACGAAACCGGACTTCATACCGTCGCGTCTCTGGTGGCTACACCGGAGATGTTGGTCCAAGTTATCCCGATCAATACGGTAACGGTAACGTGCCAAGCTGGGCGGTAGGGACGTTCCGCGGTATGACAGATAGAGGTGAGTCTGAACTCAGTATCGCGGCTAATGGTGTCGCTACCGCGCGTTCGCTTAATGCAGACGACTTCGGTACAGGACGATATGCAAACGGAATTCTAACTTTCGATTGGGGCTCGTTTCGAGTAGAACAAGACGGCAACGGTATCGTCACCGTCGATAATCGCAATCGACGAAACAGGACTTCATACCGGCGCATCTCTGGCTACGCGGGAAACGTTGTTCCTACCTATCCCACCGATCAGTACGGCAATGTACCAAGCTGGGCGGTTGGCAGGTTCCGCGGCGTGACTGCCGACGGCGACTCGGAACTTACGATCTCCGCAGATGGCGTGGTGACCGCGCGCTCGCTGAATACAAATCAGCTCTTTAACGGGCGCTATGCAAACGGTGTGCTGACTTTTGATTGGGGCTCGTTCAGAATTGCTCAGGAAAGCAGCGGTATCAGAACCGAAGAACTGAACAATCCGCAGAATAGGACTTCTTACCGGCGCGTCGATTGACGGAGTAAATCGTGAATAGTGAACAAAAGACAAATCAACGCCGACCCGTCGAGGGTCGGCGAATTTGTTTTTAGGGGCGTTGATTATGCCGGGGTGGCGCCTCCGCCAGGATGGCGGGGTTCTGTATTTGTGTTGGCTATCTTGAACGCCCGCGGCGTTACCCACCCGCGGCGAGCGGTGAGCAGTGAGCAGTCAGCACTCAGCACTCGGTACTCAGCACTCAGTACTCAGCACTCAGTACTCAGTACTCAGTACTCATCACTCATCACTCATCACTCATCACTCATCACTCTCAACGCTTGGCGACGATCAATGGCCGTGCTTCTGATTCGCGTCGGTAAAAGACGCGCGGCGTTTGGGTAAGGCGCCGCTCAACGCCCGGAACGTCTGAAACGCGTTTGTTGCCTTCGGTGAAGGGTTTGTCGGCTTCGGTGAAAGAAAGACTAAGGCCGAGACCGCGCGCCGCCTTCATCTTCTCGAGTTGCATGTTGGGCACGCGCGTGCTCGCATAGTCGAACCATTCGCGCA